>DAIPJT010000026.1:0-6524 GCA_036770125.1 Patescibacteria group bacterium | reverse complement strand
AAGGCCTCGCCTTCCAGATTCGGAAGGCCTCGCCTTGTGAGGCTAACTTTTGATATAGTTAATTTGGGGAAAATTGACTGTTGACACAAGATGAGTGTCTTTGTTATTGTGTGAGTAACAAAGATATGGATGATAATATATCAAACCCAACCCCGGCTCCGGCCAAGAAAAAAATTGCTTTGGGAAACTTGCCGGATCTTTTAACCGTTAAGGAAGTAGCCGAACTGTTGCGGGTGTCACCTTTGACCATCAAGCGGTGGGGCAAGCGGGGCAAGTTGTCACCAATTCGGATTAACTCTAGGGGAGATCGCCGTTACAAGAAAGAGGCAGTTTTATGGCTTCTCGGGATCCAACCCGCCAGTTAAATCGTTAGCCTCAGGGTGAGACCCTGAGGCTGTGGAAAATAATATTATAGGATATATGTTATGACACAGGTGGTTTTGGTGGACGAAAAAGACCGCGAGGTGGGGTTTCGGGAAAAATTTGCCTGCCACCACAATCCTGTTCCTCTCCATCGGGCTATCTCCATTGTCATTTACAACCGTGATCGTAGCCAAATGCTAATTACCAAACGTTCGGGCTCAAAACCCACCTGGCCCCTATATTGGTCCAATGCCGTCTGTTCCCACCCATACCCTGGGGAATCGTATGCCAAGGCGGCCAAGAGGCGTTTAATCGAAGAGCTGAGAATTAAAACACCTCTTAAAGAGTTGGGCCGTTTTTGTGGGGACCTATGGGGGGGTTTTGACCCCGAACCCCGAGGAAATTGTCGGGTATGAATGGCTCACAATAAAAGAACTCAAAAAAGAACTCTCTCAAAACCCTGATAAATTTACCCCCTGGTTGAAATTGGTTTTAAAAAGGCTGGGTTAACGCCCCACTGTCTGAATTAAACGAATTATCCCTGTGGTAATAACTGTACAGGTAGCACAGCTAGAAAAGGTCAGAATCATTATTCCTAGCCACCCCCATCCTTTGCCACGGAAATGGGAAGCTGGCTGTTCTGACTGCAGTTCGGTTAAAGCTTCCCAGGCTCCGAGTTCTTTTGCCATAGTGATATTTTAGCCCTGGTGTCAAGGTTAGTGGTCGCGTTCTAAAATAAAGGTAATGAGGGTTTTGAGCTCTGACCTGGCCGGCTCGTGGGACAGAAAAGTCAGTTTGGTTTCGAACAGATCCATGGCCTGATCTTTCAAATCTTTAGCCATGGCTTTTGCATAGTCAATACTACCGGACTCATGCATTTGGGCTATCACCCAGTCTACTTCACTTTTGGTTTTGGCGTCCCGATTTTTGGCCAGAATGGTTTTTAATTTCTTTTTGTTAATTGGATTGAGGTGGCGCAGAAGGTGACCCAGAATAACCGTTCGCTTGCCCTCGTAAATATCGTTGGCATATTCCTTGAGGCCGGAAAAGTCACTTGTTACGTCCAAAAGGTCGTCCACCAACTGGAAACAGCGACCCAAGACAACGCCAAATTCGGCCAACTGGTCTAATTGTTTTGAGGTTGCCCCGGCGATAATGGCCCCAAGTCGCATCGGGCAAGCAATGGTGTAGAAGGAGGTTTTGCCATCGGCAATAAAAAACCAGTCGGCGTCGGTGAAAGTTAATTTATTTTTCTGCATCCAGTTAATCTCGGTCATTTGGCCAATGGTGGTACGGGACAACTGAACGTAAAACTCATCCAAAATCTCAAAAGTTGTTTTCTCCTCAAGAATTTTTCGGTTGTCGGCAAAGATCTTCCACATGGTGTTATGCAAAGCGTCTCCGGCATTAATGGCCGTTTCGGGTGAGTACAGTCGATGCAAAGCAGGTTTTCCCCGTCTTTTGGTGGAGTTGTCTTCCCAGTCGTCGTGAACTAAAAGCCAGTCTTCAGACACCTGCATGCCGGCGGCAGTTAGTAAAGTTTTCTTGACAGGCACTCCCATAGCCTGAGCTGTTAAACAAACCAGAGTTGGGCGCAGGTATTTACCTTGGCGTTGGGGATACTCTCGGGTCACTTGCCAGTAAAACTGCTCGTCTTTTTTGTATTTGGGGGGAATGATAAAGGCTTTGGGTAATAGGGGCGTGTGAAGATATTTCTCAATGACTGGCCAGATAACCTTTTTGTGTTTTTCAAGAATGGTTTTGGCGTCCATTGGAGTGATTATACAACTTTGTGATACAATTACCCAAATAAGATGGTTGACAAAATTGTAACCATAGAGGTTGGCAGTGGGCTTTTTGATAAGCTTGCTGGGAAAAAAGCCGGTGGGCAACTGTTAGAAGTAAGTCAGCTTCCCAGGCGTGCCAGAGATTTAGTTTGGTAGAAATTCCTCCAAATGATGGGGGTGGACCACTTGATGTCTATCCCCAGAGGGGTACAATAATAAGAGGATGAACACAGTTTTTGCAAGAACCCAAATGGTCTTAGTTGATGAAAAGGACCACGAAATTGGGTTGAAGGAAAAATTTGCTTGTCACAAAAACCCAGTGCCACTTCACCGGGCGATCTCCATTGTTATTTACAATCGCGACAAAAGCCAAATATTGATAACCAAACGCTCGGCCAAAAAACCCACCTGGCCATATTACTGGTCTAACTCTGTTTGCTCCCATCCATACCCGCAAGAGACCTATGCTAAGGCCGCCAAAAGGCGGTTAATGGAGGAATTGGGTATTAAAACCCCCCTTAAGGAGCTTTTTCGTTTTGTTTACCAGGCTAAGATGAATAAAACCTGGGGGGAACACGAATTGGACGCCGTTTTTGTGGGGACCTATGAGGGGGCTTTACTTCCCAACCCCGATGAAATTGTTGGGTTTGAGTGGTTAGAGATAAAAAAACTTAAGGTTGAACTCTCCAAAAACCCTGACAAGTTTACGCCCTGGATCAAGACAATCTTTCCCAGGCTTGTCTAGCAAGTTGTTTTTGTAAAAAAAGTGTTGGAGTTTGATATTTCTCCAGGACTGCCGACTCTTTTTCTTTGTGCGGGGACTTCGGGAGCTGGTTTGACTACGGCAATTAACCAGGTAGCCCAGTCTGGTCTGGCTGAAAGATCACCAAATTCTTTTAAACAAGGAACTGTATGGAAATGTCTATGGCTTTTTTAAGCCGGCTGTCGATTCAATAAGGAAAACTCTCCAGAACAAAAATGTAATCATGGACTCGTTGGATAGCAAAGAGGAATGGCAAACTGCACTGGGAAGGAAGGTGAATGCAGTCTCGATTTTTTTTGCTCCCAATCACCCGGTGATTTCGTTAAACAGGATGATTGTGCGGGCCAGAATATGTGGTGACACAATGACTAAGGAAGAGGTAGCCAGAAGATGTCTGGAAAGTGCAGAAAGAGTGAAGGGTGTTTGGCAGTTTGACTACTGGCTAGATACAACGTGTCTGAATCTTGTCTTTCCGTATCTAGCCTCGATAATAAATTTTGAAAGTTTTGGCTGTAATGGAAAAGCTGGGGCAGTACTAATTCAAGAATCGAAAGACGAGATAAACATGTTAATACGGCGATACTCGGTTAACCTGATTCCTTATCTTGACACGGTTAGCGTGGTATAATTTTCCACATGCCTTCAAAACTGACCTTTCCTTCGACAGGCTCAGGACAATTGCCTGCGGGTACTACTTTACCCAACCATATTGTTATTATTCCCGACGGCGATCGGCGCTGGGCCAGAGTGCGCGGGCTTTCCGCCCCTGAAGGCCATCGTGCAGGCATTGAAAACATGATCAAGTTAGCCCAAACGGCCAGAGACTGGGGTATCCACACCGTTTCAGTTTGGGGATTGTCAACCGAGAACTGGGTAGAGAGGCCAAAAAAAGAAGTCAACCTTTTGATGAAAGGAATAGCCGGCGCTTTAGAGATGTATTTGGAGGATATGCAAAAGGATGGTGTCAGACTGGTACACTTGGGAAGAAAAGACAGACTACCGGATTTTTTGTTGAGAAAAATAGCCGAAGTTGAGAAAGCCACAAGGAATAATACCCGACACGTTTTTAATGTTGGTTTGGATTACAACGGCTGGGATGAAATCACCAGGATGACCCAAAAATTAGTAGGTGAAGGGATTCCGGCAGAAAAAATTGACCGAAAAATGCTGGACTCCCATATGGACACAGCTGGTCAGCCATACCCATATATTGATTTATATATTAGAACCTCTGGGGAACAGCGAACGAGTGGTTTTATGATGTGGCAGGCCGATTACGCTGAATTTTATTGGGAGCCATCCTATTTTCCCGATTTTACCCCGGAGAAGTTGCGCGAGGCGATTTTGGATTACTCACTTCGGCGCCGGCGATTTGGCGGCAATGACGCCGAGGCTCATCTGACTTTTTCCCCGAGTCTTAGTGCCCGCCTGGAATTGGACTGGTGGCGACTCCGCCATGTGCCGGACAACACCCGTTTTCGTGATTTTGTCAAAGCTTACATCAAAGAACAGTACGGTTTGTCAAAAGAATTAACCAAGGATTCAGCCGAACACCTGTTTCTCGCTTTAGCCCATGGCAATGAGAAAGATTGGCGGGCAGCCAAGAAATCACTTAACGCTTTTTACACTTTAATTAAGGACCATTTGAAACTGGCCTTTGAGCCGGAAATGGTGGCGAGTTTGAAGGTCGACTTGTGGCGGGAGGCGGGGGACGGGGCGGGGGAAGCCATGGAGAGTTTAGCTACCAACTTAACTGCTGAAGAATACCGCATTTCCCATTTTCAAGCCGCTAAAGCCGGTCACCTGCGCGTCTTGGCCGAGAGGGAGATTAAAAAAGCGGAAGGGGGTAGTGAAGTGGCCTGGGTTCGCGCCTACGACTATCTTCTCAAATATTACCAGGCCTTAAAAGAAAGAGTGGCTTAAATTAAGTACGCTAAAATGCAACTTGACTTTCAGATTACCTGGGGTGAAATGAGAGTTTCATGGCTAAAACCAAATTTGACGCCGGCTTTCCCACGGTTGGAGAGTATGTGGGGAAGATATTGTGAGGCTAGTGTCTGGAAATTTTGACAGAAGTCGTCGACAAATTTTCCATCCCTAAAAAGAGGGTTTAGGTCTTCAGCCAAAAAATTAACCTTTACCTGACTCACCTTTTCTCCGAGAAGCTTAATAACTGTTTTTTGGTCATACCCGGTTAAATCCTGTAATCGCTTAAAATTTGGTACCACTTTTTTCTCCATAAACCACACCAAATCAAAGTAATCACGGCCCTTAAAAGTAGTTATAGCGGTGGCGATTTTGGAGGCGAATAAATCCGGCAGGGAATATCGCTTCATAATAAAGTTTAAGTTTTGGGTAGTTTTAACCGAAATTTCCTCGGTGTAGATTCCTGAATCAGTTGGGGACAGGTCCAGTCGTAAAAAAAGTATGTTGGTATCGTTAGGTTCGGCCAGCCCGAGACTTTGTAACAAGGGAAACTGTAAAAATATTTGCCGGTTATTGCCAGCCACTTTAAGAGAAAAGTCTTCCACCTGCCATTTTGACTGAAAATATTGCTTTAGGTCGGTTAAGAACGCTTCAAGGTAAAAGTCCGAGTAGTTAATAATGTCAAAATCCAAGTCTTCGGACAATCTGGGCAGGTCAAAACAGAATCGCAAGCAGGTTCCACCCTTGAAAAGAAAACTTTTACCCCAATTTGAGCCGTAGATAAAATTAAGAGTGTAGATTTGCAGTGTTTCTTTAAGTAAATTACGCAGATATAGTCCACTGGTAGTATTTTTATTTTGGGAAACAACAAGTTGTAAGTCCTGTAAAATCATATTTTAAGTATATCGCCAATTATCTTGGCAATCTTAGTCATTTTAGGTGATTGGGCAAGTTTGACATATTGGTTAAATTCTGAAAAGTCAGACGGTGTAAATTGACCCCAGTTTATCCTTAGGCCATCAATCAGCTCACTATTAAGATTGGTTGAGAGGTTGGTTTTTAAATACAAATAATCAAACAGGGCCTTGGCGGTGGTGGCTTCACTGTCAGAGAAGCCCAAAAAAAGCCGTGGGTTGATGTTTTGGTAGCGGAAACGCCCCAGAAAATTGTTGAAACCTCGGGTCGTTTTGGTAGTGACACTGGTATAAACACTGATGGCTTCGGGAATAAGGCCCCTTTTGGCCAGCACATACTCGACGGACAAGTAAGAAGGGTAGTACAGCCCCCCCGCCACCTTTGTTAAATAGTCATCTTTATTACTGGCGGTTAAGTAGTACATTTTGGTGGTGTATAAGCCCCTTTTTAGACGGAGAAAATCTCCCGACGCCGTCAGTCTTTCCAGTTTGCGGTCCAGGTTAACCCCGTCCTTTTGCAGTAAAATGCCCGCCGTGGCCTTGTTGAAAAAGGGCAGTTTTTCCAGCTCCACTTGGTATTCTGTTTTGGTTATACCATATTTCATATGGTAATACTACAATAGAAACAGGGGTCTGTCAACCCCCAATCCCCCCTTGACACCATACCCCACGACCGAAGGGCCTGGGCTCGCGCCTACGACTACCTTCTCAAGTACTATACCCCTCTTCCTCCAATTTGTAGCTTCATAATTTGACAAGTGTGTGAAAAGT
>DAIPJT010000025.1:4266-6751 GCA_036770125.1 Patescibacteria group bacterium | reverse complement strand
TAGGTCGTAAATTTTGTTATTGGGCATTATTGAATTAAGTATTGATTAGAAATTAGGAATTAGAAATTGGGTCATTTTTCTCTGTCTTTTTCCACCAAATCCGGTCGTTGTTTTCGTTGGTCACCGGCGTGCTGCCGATATATTTTTTAGTCTCGTTAAGAAGCTGGTTGATATAGGGAGGGAAGGCTTTGGCAAACTCATCTAGTTTTTTGACATCAATTTCTTTTAAATCCAGCTCTTTAATGTTAATAGATCTTTTGCCACGGCTGATGAGATAAAGCTGGTCCAAAAGAGCTTTTTCAGGTTCAGCAATGTAGCCATCCTTTTCCAGTTTATAGCCAAAAAAAAGCTCGCTTTTTAACTGGGTAAATTCGGCTTCAGTGTCACCAATAATCATTTTTTTGGACTTTTTGGTGGTGGCGAAAGTTTGGGTGAAGGGAATTTGGCTCAAAATGCCATACACAGAGAGCGCGCTTTCAAAAGAAAGGTAAGAGGGATAATAGAGTTGGTTGGCTATTTTTCTGGTGTTTGCGTAAACCATCTCTAATTGGTAAACACCTCTTTTGAGTCTGACTAATAATTTTTGTTTGACTAATCGGTTAAGAGTAACCTTCAGGCTGTTTCTTTCCATGCCTGTAATTTTTTCCAGGTCGGCCATGGTAAAAAACCCTCTGTCTAAAGATTTTAAGGTCTTAATAAACTCAACTGTAGTTAATTTTTGCTTAGCCATGATAAAACCAACCTTTTTGCTCCTAAACCCAGGAGCTTATTTAGTTCACCCTTGACTTTATTGTTGGTAAAACCTTTAAAATCCATCGGATAGGTTTTTTTCAGAAGTTGGCCGATAAACCACAAATCAAAAATATCGCGGACCCGTTTGGGGGAAATGCTTAGTTTTTCTTTTTGGATCCATTTAACAGAAGCCACCTGGGCTATGGCGGTTATGGGCGTAACTTCACTTTGCAACTTCATTAATTGATAGCTCTTTTTTTGTTCAGGTGTTACTTTTCTTACCGAGATTTCAATTTTAATACTGATGGTAACAGCTATGGTGGGGTCTTTGATTTTGAACAAGGCAAAAAGAGTAAAGCGTTTCTGTAAAGCCTCTTTAAGTTCAAGGCCGGAATTGTTGTTGGCTATTGTCTGGCACCAGGTTTGAAATTCTTTTTCGGGAATAGGTTCAATTTGAGAAAAATCCAAGTCTTCAGAAAAACGGGGGGAGTTATAGGCCAATCTTAAAGCCGTACCACCGCGAAAGACCAGTTTTTTTCCAAACGGGCTTTCAAAAAGGGCCGACAAAAGAACCATTTCATACTCTTCTCTGACAACCTGGATCTCCGAAATGCCCAGTTGCAAGCTTTTTTCCTTGGCTAGTTTGCTGTCCATATTAGTTCTTGCTTGGTTAACAGTTTTGTTAACTAACTTAGAAGTATATAGCCCTGTAGGTCACTTGTCAAATGGGTTTTTAAGGACAAGTAACCGGTGGAGTGAGGAGGCTACAATATTGTTGTGTACATTGGTCAGGAATTGCTTGATCGTTTTTGCAGTAGTAATCTATGGCATCACAGTAGCTTTTCCCATCTCCCCAGCGGCATTGAGAGGCGTTATCCGGATAGCAACCGTTAACTAATCCGTAGTAGTAACCAACGACTTCTAATTCACTTTCAGAAATCGGATACTTATCTTTGTATTCATCCTTCCACTCCCACGAATTACATTCACCAGCGGCGACACATTTTTTCATAATAAGGAGTCTGGAAGCCAGGATCCAGGAATCACACAAAACACAAGGATCAAGTTTCTCTCCGGCCGAAAGAGGGGGAACTAACCCACCCATTATCTGCATTGGTCCACAAGCACCGACAGAATTACAACACTGATAGTTGCCATATTGACCGGTTGGGCCGGTCGGCGATTGACCGGTTTCCACATCCCAAATGCCTTTCAGGAAACAACAGGGAACATTGTATTCCTTAGCCACGGAACAAATGTCACAAGATCCAGGGATGGTTCCACCAGCAGGTAAATCTTTTTGGGATTGGGTGGGGCACATCACGGGGAAGCCGCCAATTTCAATGTCGGTGAAGGGAATTTTTATTCCGATCGTACAGCCGGCGATTTGATTATGTCGGTCACTTTTAGCATCCTCGGTTTGAGCTACTCGGGAAACGTCAAGGGTGTTGCGCCATTGAGAGTGTTGGGAAAGAAGTTTGTTTAAAGGCCCAGTCAAGGTAACAATTCGGTTAACGTCTTCTTCAATGTCCAACGGATCTTGTTCGGCCCGATTAACGGTACCTTGCAAAAACCAGCTTAAATATTCGTTGGCCTGGGTGGTTTCCGGAATAAGGGTTGTGTCGGATAGGGAGGCCGGTTGGGCCGGAAAATCTTTGGGGCGGATCAAAGATTGGATGCCATTTAAAAAATATTTATGAATTCCTCCCAAGTGGGGAAAATAAAGTTTGGGGTTTTGGGTCAAAAGCGATAC
>DAIPJT010000025.1:0-4166 GCA_036770125.1 Patescibacteria group bacterium | reverse complement strand
GAATTCCTCCCAAGTGGGGAAAATAAAGTTTGGGGTTTTGGGTCAAAAGCGATACTTGGCCTCTGCCAATTCCCGTTTGGCTTTTATTAACAGCTTCATAGACAATGTCGGTTTCAGTGGGAAGATCTTGGATTTCCTTGAGTGGTTCTTCGCCGGAACGAGGAAAAAAACGGCGGACAACCGATTGGCTTCCGGCTACCGTTTGATTCCAAATCGCCTCAATTAAGGGTGTGTTGGTGGAAACGTCGGAGTAAAAATACGTCCACTCGATACAATTGTCTGGACCGTCTTTTTCCGGAATTGGCGGATATTTGACACATGCCGGCGGACCGGGAAAATTAACCATACAGGTAAAATGAGCGATGTAGCTGACTTTGGCAGCCGGTCGGCCATCGCCGGCGCCTTCGGACCACTCGGTTCGTTCTCCGAAAAGTTGATCACCCGGGTTTTTTCGGACATTTAAGATAGTGCACAAATCATCCGGTGGGTCGGTAACAATATCACTACCTGTGGTTTGTTTTTCGTTTATTAAATCCTTTGGTAAGTAGGTGGATTGTAAAAGGGATGTGTTTTCCAGATTTTCCTCCATGTGAGGAAACATCAACATGCCCTCGTTTCTTTCCGTACCCTCATTTCTCGGGTCGGTGTCTTTTGGTAACCAACCAGTTACTAAATTTCTAGGTGTAATATCCGGATCGCTTTTTCCCGGAACCCAGATCATGTCTTCTACGGTGTATTTACCGATCCGGTCTTCAGTGGAGGAGTAGGGGATATTAGGATAAAGCTCGGACCAGAAATTGGCATCCAAAAATCCGCCATTTAACTCACCACAAAGCATGATGGCTGGTAGAGTAATATTGATGCCAACAATGGGAACGGTAATGTGGGTCGGGGTTTGCCAGCAATTTTTACCCCGCCATTCCTGGTAAGTGGCGTAATAGTCGCGGTAGTCAACGAAGTCGGTTAACTCCGGGGGCTGTTTGTCTTCAAAATCCTGCAGACGGTGTTCCTGTAATAACCGAGCCAACTTTAAGGCCTCGGCTAATTTTGGGTCGTCTCCGGCTACCAGTTCGGTTTGGCCGGCAATGGGGAGGGTAGAGTTATAGGCGTCGGTTTCGATTATAAACGATCTCGGTAAATCAAAAGTACATTCTTTGGGTCCGACATTGTTTCCAAAAACACACGATTCGGTCCACCAACGGGCGCAGTTTGAATGTTTGATGATATCCAGATAACCGTCGGGGTGAAAATCGTCACGAACAATTAGGTCACTACCACACAAAAGAGCTTGTTCGTTGAAATTTTCCTGACTGGGCAGTTTGCACGGGCTGGCCTGATAGGGGCGGAGTGAATGCCACTCGTCATCTTCATCGGTCAGATTATCTTCGTTGCTTTGTTGGTCACAGGTAATGTAGGGTTTGGGATACGCCTGCCTATCTGTCGCATAGGCAGGAAATACGAAATTCGAAACTCGAAATACGAAAAGGATGAAAACGAGAAATAAAACCTTTTTGGCAGGAGACATAGTTAAGGCCCTTGTCTAATTTGAAAATTGCCGACGTTAACCCCCGTAAACTGGTAAATCAGTCGGATAATAAGATATGAGGCAATGATTAAAAATAAACCTAAAATCCCAAAGGTAATTGTACCCCAGGCCTTTTTGGTTTTGCCGGGATCCCCCCCGGAAGTAACCAAATTAAATCCGCCAAAGGTAATGATAAAAAACAGCACAATGCCGGCAAAAGGAATGGCGACTTTCAACAGGTTGGAAAAAATAGTTTCGGCAAAGCTTAACGGTACAGGCGTTCCCATATACCCATACTACAATAAAGAAGCTTACTTGCCAACTTGAGGAATGGTCAACTGGAAGATGTTGATGCCAAAAAAGACTCCCACTAATTGGGCAATAGCCCAAGCGGCAAAAACAATGACCAAACCCACCAAAGCCGAAGTAATTCGGTTTCTGGCTTTTTCGGTTCCGCTCTTGTCACCCCCGGAGAGAATCCATTCAATACCTCCCCAGACCAGGAAAGCAAAGAAGATTAAAGCGGCGGCTACTAAAACCAAACGCAAAAAAGCCGACACCAAACCGGCAAAAGTCACGCTTTGGATATTGGCAAATTGGCCACCCACCTTGAGGTCAATTGTATCCGCTGCCAATTTCAAGTTCTTCATTGATTGATTATTCTCTGAAAACGATATGATTGTCAATAGTCTGTTATTGTAATCTAATATTACTTAAATCCAAAACAAACGGTAACTGTAGACCCGGGATATTAAAGAAGTAACCAAGAATGGCCAAAATAGCGTAAGCAGCAAACAAAACAACTAAGCCAATGATGGCATTGGTAATTTTAGACTGGGCTGATTGAACCGCCGCCTTGTCCCCCCCGGACATGATCCACTGCACAGCTCCCCAGGCAATCAAAAACATAAAAGATAAAACCGCAATCACAAAAACTATTCCGATAAGACTTTTGATAAAATTGCTGAAGACATCCAAAGCACCGGTATTATACATATCAGGTAAGACAGGATTGGTGATGTCGGTAGTTTCGGCTATTAAAATATTAAACATAATTATTTATCCCAAAAAGTATCAACAAAGCTGCCGGGATTTAAAAATGGCACGTCAGTAAAGCCCAAAAGATAACTGATAATTCTAATAATTACGAAGGCCAAAATAATAATAACGATACCAATTAAACCGTTGGTAATTTTTTTAGTCCCTGTGGCCACGGCATTTTTGTCGCCGGCCGAAAACATAATTCCCAAAGCACCGGAGATTACCAAAAAAACAAACCATATGAAAGCCACGATGGTGATAATGCCAATCGTACCACTTAAAAATTTGTTAAAAAGTCCGGCTGGGTCAGTAGTATCGGATAATTTTCCACCCTCAAGGCCGGTTAATCCGCTTCCACCCTCAAATAAATCAATGGCAATTTTTGTTTCCATAATTACTCTCCCAAGCCTTTAATGGTTGGTTTCAATAAGGTTGTGTATTCTCCGGTTGTTAACTTGCTGAAAATAGCCAATAGAATAATCGAACCTAAGGCTACAGCCAAACCTAAAAGGGTATTAGTAATTTTACTCCAAGCCCCGGCTACTTTTTTGGCGTCGTCTCCGGCTGAGATAAAATCATAACCGGCAAAGATTAGGTTAAATAAAGCGTAAATGCCGGCACCGAGCATAAAAAGCTGAATTCCCCGTTGAATCAATACCCCGGGCAATTTTTCAAAGTCGACACCAATTTTAACCGTGTCCGGCGGATTAATTGGTCCGAAAGTATCGGTGGCGTCTGCAATAAAATGATTCATAATTATGCCCCGGGATTTGTGAACGGTGTCCCGGTACCAAAGAAAAATTTCTCCACTAATTGTACGATGAGATAAGCAAAAACCACAACCATCATTCCGATGATAGCACTGGTGGCCGTTTTGGTAGCCTTTTTCATACCTTCCGGATTACCCCCCTGAGAGGAAATAATTGTCCACCCGGTGCCCAATAACAAAAAAAGCATAATAATGCCGGCTACACCAATAGCCCCCTCGAGAATTTTGGCTATCAGACTACCGATGTTCAGTGTGCCACCAGCAAAAGGGGTTTTAAAAGTATTTCCAATAACAACAACTGCCAAATGATTATTCATTTAAACAAAGTGCTAAAATCTTGCAAGTTAAAAATATTTCCCAGTAACTGCATAATTAAGTAAGCGAAAACCACAACCAAGGCACCGATGATACCGGTAGTGATTTTACTGCGAGCTGCGGCCACGGCTTTTGGCTCCCCCATGGAAAGCATCAAGGAAATTCCTCCCCAAACAATGTAAATAACCAGAGCCGCTCCGGTTGCCGCAAAAATGTAGGGAAGAAGGTCACCGATAACGTCAGCAATTTTTTGGCCAGAAAAATTAAACCCACTTCCGTTGTAAACATCTGTTTCAATTTCTGTAATTGATTTTTGAGCTAACATTTTTACAACCTCTTTGTCACTCTTTTTTTCTGTGTCATCCCGCGCTTGACACGGGATCCAGTGTTTTGTATGGATCCTGAATCAAGTTCAGGATGACAATGACACCTAAAACCCCGGTATATCCAGTATGTCAACTCCAATAACTCTCAAAATAAAAACGGCAAAAATCATCATGATTAAACCCATGACAG
>DAIPJT010000024.1:0-6776 GCA_036770125.1 Patescibacteria group bacterium | reverse complement strand
TATTTGCAGTAGACATTATTGAGGCTATGATCGACTTGAAAATAAAAATACTGGGGTAGCACAAAGCACTCGTAATTGTCACCCCTCTTTATACGCCTTGGCTTGGAGGGTGAAAAGTTTAGCGTAAAGGCCATTTTTCCTCATTAATTCTTCATGTCCACCACTTTCTTCAATTACTCCCTTACTCAATACCAGAATCCTATCAGCTCGGCGAACGGTAGAAAAACGGTGGCTTACCAGAAAAACAATTTTGTCGTGGGCCAGTGTCAATAACTTGTCAAAAATCGCCTCCTCTGCCTCCGGATCAACATTACTGGTCGGCTCATCTAAAATAAATACTTCGGATTTCCTAAACAACGCCCGGGCCAAAGCCAACCTTTGCCACTGACCCTTTGACGGTTCAATTCCTCCCTCAAATTCATTATCCAACGGGTTGTCATATCCTTTGGGTAGGCCTTCAATAAACTCATCAATCCCGGTTAGTCTAGCCGTTTTTTGAATTTCTTCTCCCTGATACAGTCGTTTGTAATCCCCAAAACCAATATTCACCCGAGCCGAAAAAGGATATTCAGAAAACTCCTGGAAAAGAGCTGAAAATTTTTGCCGGTAGTCATCCACTGCATATTCACTAATATTTTTTCCGTTAACTAAGATTTCTCCTTTTTGGGGATCATAAAAACGACAAAGGAGTTTAATAATCGTTGTTTTTCCAGCTCCGTTTTCACCCACAATAGCTAGGTTATCGGTCGGGTTAACCTTAAAAGAAACACCCTTCAAGGTCCACCGTTTGTTTTGCGGATACTTAAACCACACATCTCGAAACTCAATGCCTTCCACAAAAGGAGCTTTTAGCAGGTTTCCCTTACCATAGTTTTCATCCGGCAATCCCATAAATTCATAATAGTCTCGAACATATAGATAGTTTTCATAGACTTCGTTGATTTGTTTTCCTAAACCAGAAAAGTTGTTAATTAAGTAATCCACTGCTCCCACCTGCATTTGAGCCGTACCTAGGGTTATCTTTCCTAAAATAGCCAAAACATACATATAGCCCTTAATGGCTGCTTGGGCGATTCCTAAAGGAATAGAGGACAAAAAACGCCTTTTGGCAAACTTAAGCCACATTTCATATCTTGGATTAAAAATATCAGCAACAATCTGCCAGAAACCATCCAGCAATTTATCAACATGGCCAAGAACTTTGTTTTCATAAAGATATTTACCGCGCTCTGCAAAATGCATGTACGAACCAGCTATCCGGTGTAATTTTGAAACTTTGGTATCAAAAACATAAGCCTCTTTGTTGTTCTTGGTTCCAACCCAAATCTCGGGGACAGCTAACAATAAAGCCACTGGAATTAGCCACGGATTACCTGTTCCCAAAGAAACAGCTGCCGATAAAATCGCAAAGAGACTGTATGGCAAAGCTGAAATCGGCATAATAAGGCTCCATGTACTACGACCTACTGTTTCAGTTATTTTTCTGTATAAGTCCCGAACTTGAGGACTTTCAGCTAAACCAATGGGAATTAAATTTAGTTTCCGGGCCGTTCTTTTTTCGATTTCAACCTGCAAGTATCTGGCCAAGGTCTGACTAAAAGCCCAATCAAAACGGTTAATGATGTTTCTAATCAAAGAGATTATTAGTTCCAAAGACAAAAGTAAAATAATTTTCTTTATTGAACTTTCAACACTCCCAATTTTAAGAGCCAAAATTATTGCATCCACAATTTGTTTGCTAATCCACAATTGAGGATAAACCAAAAGCCCAGATACTGAATTAATGGCCGTTGATGTCAAAAAAATATCTTTCCTGGTATCCCAAGCCAAAATCACCGCTTGTTTGTAGGTGTATAAAAAATTTCTGAGAGAAGAAAAACGACCACCCGTTTTTTCTTTTGTAGCCATACTAGTAGTATACTTGGGGGGCAATGGCAAAACCACTGGCAGAGGAAATGCGGCCAAGTAAATTATCTAATTTTATTGGCCAAAAGCATATTGTCGGCCCCAACGGTATCGTCTCTAAGCTTCTAAGCCTCAAAGCATCTAATAACTTTTTCCCATCTCTCGTATTTTGGGGCCCTCCGGGTTGTGGCAAAACCACTTTGGCCCGCATTATTGCCAAGGAATTACAAAGAGAATTTTTTGAATTTTCGGCCGTTAATACCTCCAGCAAAGAGATTACAAAAGTGTGCCTCAAAGGAGAGACCTTTGAGGCACGATTGGCACCCATTATTTTCTTGGATGAAATCCACCGTTTTAATAAAGCCCAACAGGATAGGCTGCTTCCCCACGTTGAAAAAGGTCAAATTATTTTAATTGGTGCCACCACCGAAAACCCCAGTTTCTCCGTTATTTCCCCCCTTCTATCCCGTTGCCGGGTAGTGGTTTTGAAACAGTTGGAGGAAGCCGACTTAACAGAGATTGCCAATAAGGCCATCAAAAAACTCAAACTCAAAGTGAATAAAGACGCCAAAGCTTTTTTACTGGAAGCTTCCAATGGTGATGCACGTGTTCTTCTGAATACGATAGAAATAGTATCCAACCTCAGACCTGCCTGCCGGCAGGCAGGGGTGATTGAGATTCCAGATATTGAAACCGCTCTCCAACGGCGACAATTGGGTTTTGATAAGCAGGGTGATGAATTTTACAACATCATCTCGGCTTTCATTAAAAGTATGCGGGCCGGGGACGTTGATGCAGCCCTTTACTATTTGGCCAGAATGGTTGAGGCCGGACAGGACCCCTTGTACATTGCTCGCCGAATGGTGGTGTTTGCCAGTGAGGATGTGGCTTCTCCTACCGCATTAGTTGTCGCCAACGCCGTTTTTCAAGCTTGTCAGCAAATCGGTTACCCGGAATGTCAGGAAAATTTGGCCGCCGGGGTGGTCTACCTCGCCACAGCCAAAAAAGACCGCAGTGCCTATGACGCCTACATGAGTGCCCTCAATGATGTTCGCCAGTTTGGCAACCTGCCAGTTCCTTTGAAAATCCGCAATGCCCCAACTAAACTGATGCAAGAATTGGGCTACGGTAAAGGCTACCAAAAATATGACACCTCGTCTTACCTGCCGGAAAAAATAAAGGGTAAAAAGTATTACAAAAAATAAATGAAACTGAAAAAAATTAAAACTGTTGAAATTAAACCAACAGCACCTTTTAATTTTGATGCCACGTTTCATAAACCAGACCACTTTACCAGTGGAGACAATTACTGGGAAAAGGGAATTAGATGGCAGACTTGGTTGTGGCAAGAAAAACCTCTTGGACTTAAATTCATAAATTCTGGAAGTGTCTCCAAACCAAAACTAACAGTAGATATTTACTATACCGATAAACTCTCCGAGCCTTTTATGAAATCATTAGTTGATGAAATTAAATACAGATATAACCTAAATCTTGATTTGACTAACTTTTATAAGAAATTTAGAAACGATTCTGTACTGAAACCAATTATTAAAAAGCTTTATGGTATGAGGCCAGGCCACCCCAGTTCCTTGTACGAATATCTAATAATTGGGGTCGTGCTACAAAATGCCACAGTTAGAAGGTCAATCCAAATGTTTACAGCCTTGTTGGAAAATTATGGAGCTAAATTGGAGTATGACAAACAAGAACTTTGGTGCTTCTGGAAAGAAGGAGGGTTAACAAAAGTAACCGAACAGGAACTAAGAGATTTGAAAGTGGGATATAGAGCCAAGTCAGTCAAGAAAATTGATGATTATTTTACGCAGGGTGTAATTGACGAAATGGACTTGAGGAAAAAAGACAGGGAAACACAAATGGCAGAACTACTTAAACTGTATGGAGTCGGCCCAGCTACAGTCTGGTATCTTCTGTTTGATGTTTTTCATCACTGGGATTTTTTCAACCATGTTTCCCCCTGGGAACAAAAAATTTATTCCAAAGTTTTTTTTGACCAAGACCCAGAAAATCCAGTACCCGCAGATAAACTACTTAAACATTTTGAAAAATTTGGCGAATATAAACAGTTGGCAGTCCACTATATTTGGGAAGATTTATGGTGGAAGCGGAAAAACGAACATATCCCTTGGCTTGAAAAATTAATTAGGATATAATTTCAAGGCATGAAACTTAATAAAATAAAGGATAAAAAGTATTACAAAGGGGGTGAGAAAAAATGACAGCTGAAAATAAATCAGGTCCAAATATTCTTATTCAAACTCTTGGAAAATTTGGCGATTTTACATTTAATATCATCGATTGGTTGTCAAAACGAATACCGACTTCATCCGAACGTTTTTCACCAGATGTTGATGATCCATTAATTAAAACTGAGCCATTGAGAAACCAGTCAAATGACGACACATTAGCTTAATTACCATAAAGGAGTTTAGAGGAAATTAGAGGAAAACTAGAAAAACTAAATTCGGGCTATCTTATTTTTCTTAGTTTTTCTTCTAAAGGATTAAACAGGGCAAATTCAATACCTCCTTCAGTAACCTCGTCTAAATTCAGTTTTCCACGCAGGTGAGCTTCTTCATGTTGATAAAGTCTAGCCAAAAAGCCTTCAACTTTTTCTTCATGCCTTACTCCTTTTTCATCAAACCACTCCATCACAATCCATTCCGCCCTTTCAGTATCAGCAGACATAATGCCAGAACTTAAACAGAGTTCACGATAGAAATTTGTTTTTTCTGATTTTTTAAGTATTTTCGGATTTATAAAAGTATGGAGTTTATCATCAACAAAAGTAATAAAAACCGCCTTGTTCTCTCCTATCTGTGGTGCCGCAAAACCTCGCCCATAACCAACCGCTTCCCTATACCTCGCTAGGACTTTTCCTAATCTCCCCCCTAAAATCTTTCCTTCTTCTACCGTAACTTTTTTCGCTACCCGCCTGAGAACTGGGTCTCCAGCATATTTTACTTCCGGAAAATCTTGCAACACTTTTCCAAATTTAAGAGCTAATTCTGTTATTTTTTTTGACATACTCCGATTATACCAATTAAAAGAATTTAGAGGAAATTAAAGGAAACTAAATTTGAGTAATGCCTTTGTTGGAAATAAGTTTCAAGCCTTTCTTGTCGGCTTCCAAAACAGAATAGCTACAATCCTCCAGCTTTATTTTTTTAATTTTTAATAAGTCACGATAAACATGCCCAATGGCTTCATCATCGGTAATCGCCAAAACTGTTTTTTTGCGCAAAGAAGTTAATTTTTCAATTTGAAAATCATTTATTATTTCAACTTTTACCTTTAACTCTTCCTGTAAAATCCGAGCGGTTTCCCGGTCACAAATTTTGGGGCTGGTAAAAATCACCTCAATTTTTTCGCCGATTAACTCCTTCGCTAAAGCTTTGGCTTGCCTTTGGCCAAAACCGGTCAAGCGATCATCGCAATTTCCCGTTGTCTGCCCATGCCGAACCAAATAAATCTTCACCTGAAGCTATTTTACCACAAATCTGGGTTGTTATGTATAATGATTTATTATGGTTTTAATTGCCCTGAAACTCTTTCTGGGAATAGTTATTCTTTTACTGTCCACCAGAAGCCTGGTTACGCTTTCTGAAAAGCTGGCTCTCCACTTTAAAATTTCCCCACTGGTTTTGGGAATTACCCTGGTGGCTTTGGGAACTTCCCTGCCGGAACTGGCTGTTTCCGGTATTGCCTCGATTAAAGGCGATACCGGCCTGGCGATAGGGAACATCGTCGGCTCCAATATCAGCAATCTTTTTTTCGTACTCCCTGTTGGGATTTTAATCGGCAAGTTGCGGATTGGCACCACCAAAACTCAACGCAATTCGTTAATCCTTTTTGGTGTCACACTTTTGTTTTTCGTCTACAACTTGTTTTCATTAAACCATTTCTTTATCGGAATCGTTTTAATTGGGTTAGCAATTTTTTTAACCATTGCCGAATACCGTTGGGCCATTTACGGCCGGGACCATGAAGACGCTACCAAAATTAATCATTTAACCCACGACCATTTTTCACTCATACACCTGTTCTCTCTAGTTCTTTCCCTGCTGGCTATTATTGGCGGAGGTTTTTTAACAGTGATCGCCACTGAAGAGTTGGCTATTTTAACCGGAATATCGACCACCACCTTGGGTTTATCTTTAACCGCCATCGCCACCTCCCTGCCGGAACTATTAACCACTATTTTTGCTCAGGAGGAACACCAGGAAAAGTTGACTTTGGGCAATATTATTGGAAGCAATGTCTACAACCTGTTATTTATCGGCGGGATAGTCAGTTTAATTTCCCAGCCACAACCTTTATTAATTACCCACTGGCTGGTTTTTATTACCTCAGCCGGTTTATTTTTTACTATCGTCAAATTTTACAGTGGTCAAAAAGTTCCCAGATGGGTGGGCTTTTTTCTTCTTGTTTGTTTATTGGTTTACTTTTACCTTCTTTAACCTCAAAGAGTTACCCACCACGGTAATTGAAGAAGCGGCCATGGCAAAGGCGGCCAATTCAGGTCGCAAGATTCCCATCATAGCCATGGGAATCAATAAAACGTTGTAACCAAAAGCCCAAAAAAGATTCTGTCTGATGACCCCAATGGTCTTTTGGCTCAAGTTGTAAGCCGTCAACACCTTTCTCAAATCACTTCCCAAAACGGTTACCCCGGAGGCTTCAATAGCAATGTCGGAGCCTTTGCCCATAGCAATCCCCACACTGGCTCCCGCCAAAGCCGGGGCGTCATTAATCCCGTCCCCGACAAAAGCCACATTGGTACCCAACTCTTTGACCTTCTCGGCTTTTTGGTCCGGTAAAACCCCGGCTAAAACATTTTTAATCGCCAA
>DAIPJT010000023.1:2505-6919 GCA_036770125.1 Patescibacteria group bacterium | reverse complement strand
CTTTCATTAAAATATTATAACATCTAAAAGTAGTAGTTAACCTGTCAACCTCGGAGGGTTGGTTGGATGAAGCGAAGCTTCTCCCCGTTGGGGACAGAAACCTAGGGTGTAATTAAGTGCCGAAGGTGGGGGTCGAACCCACACTCCAAAAGGAACACGGCCCTAAACCGTGCGCGTCTGCCAATTCCGCCACTTCGGCATATTAAATCTACTATGAACTGACAATTTCTATCAAGGCTTCTTTATTGAAGCGTATTTTTAGAAATTTTTCCAGATCTCTGGCCTTGTCTTTTGTGTTAACTACTTGGACAAAAAACAAACCAAACGGCCGATGGGCCTTAGTTGACCTTGCTTGACCACCGTTATGCTGGGCAAGTCTACTGTCGACGTTTGTTGTAAACCCAACATAGTGCCAGTTCGGAATACCTTTTAATATATATACAAAGTAATCCATTCAGTCTGCCATTCCCTGCCTGCGCAGGCAGGCGCCACTTCGGTCTAAGAGAAGTATACCATTTAGCCACCCCGAAGGGGTGACTTTGCCACAAAAAACCCCGACTAAGTCGGGGCTTTGGTGTGGAGCCTCCAAAGAAGCTCCAGGGAAAATTTCAACGCCGTATCTGAAAAATCAGTACAGCCTTGGAACGTGGGAGTACTATAACAAACAACTATAGGCTTGTCAAGTCCCCTACTCCTTTACCTATAATTGTGAAGCTAATTAGCCTTTCTGAGCCAGGATAAAGATGGAGGGACCAAAGAAAAAACGACCTAAAAAGACCTGTATTTTTTCTTCTATTGAGAGGAGGCTTTCGACCGGAAAAATACCTTTTAAGTAGGACAAACGGAGGTTGGAAACTGACCTAACCTCGATTATTTTATACCCCCGATCTTTAAGGTTTCTGATAACCACATCGGGGTGGTAATTGACAAAGGGGATGGAGTTTTCTTTGATGTTTTGAGTGCATCGGATGTCTTTGGGGGAAATATCCAAAGGATAGGTAAAGTTACCACAGAGAACCTGCTGAACAACAGCTTTGAAATGCCTTTTGTTGGGGATTTCCAAAATCAAAAAACCCCGGTTGTTAATGAATCTGCTTATTTCTCCGATGGCCTCTTTGTAGTCCGGCATATGGTGCATGACTCTCACAAAAAAAACCAGATCAAATTTGACGTTGGGGATTTGGTGTTTGAGGTTAGTCAGGCAGGAATGGACAAAAGTGATTTTGCGGGAGCGCGACAGCTCTTTTCTGGCTCTGGCCAAAAGTTTAGCCGACGGATCACTCAAATAGGCCTTTTTGACCCGATGAAGGTAAACTTTCGTTAACCGGCCGTAGCCACAACCGATATCGAGAGCATTTTTGATGTTTTGGCATTTTTGCAAAAACCGAGAAATGGCCAACTCTTCACATTTGTGTTCATACTCACGACCAATCCAGTAGCTGGGATAGTCGTAGTGGTCATAATGAGATGCCATATAATTTGGGTAGGATCAGGAAGACGGGTTTTCAATCTCACCCATGAATTGATTGACTCCGGCCGCCCAGGAACCTGGTGAGCTCGGAGTATATTTGGTCATAATTTCATCAGGAGTGGTGTAACCTTTGTTGATATATTCTTCCTTGACACCTTTGGCTACCGTGTGGAAAGCCTCTTTGTAAGAGGCAAAGCCTAAAGAGCCTTTGCTGTGAATACCCCAACCCCAACAATTATACGAATCTGTGGGAATGATTTTACACAAGTTAGACTCTTGTTGAGCGATGGCTATCAGTAAACGGTAGTCCAAAGAATACATGTCAGAAACCCGGACAATTTCGGAGGCGTGTTCCAACAGGGGTGATTTGTAACGCTTTAAGTATTCCGTAACCAGATAAACCCGGCTGTCGGCCGACTCGATGGTTGAATTGATAGTTGGTTCGGTTGTGGTGGTCGTGGAGCTGTAAGCAATAATCGGGGTTTTGGGGGTTGCTTTAACTTGGCTTTTGGGTGGGTAGATGTTGGTCAGGGTAGTAAGGGAGGCCAAAATCACAAAGGGTGAGATGATCAAAAAGGCAAAGGTCAAAATTAAAGTTTTTGGCAGTTTAATGAAAGGCTCAACATCCATGTATTGTTACTAGCATGTCACACCTTGCTTCTTTAGTCAATCTTGCTGACTTTATGGGTTACCTTCGTTCAGTACTACCTTTAGCGACGCTTTTTAACCATTTCAGAGCACTGCTCTTGTCTTGTATAACCACACCTTCAATTATCTGCGAAGGCGTTTCGGTGTTGCTGGCAATCGTGACGTTTTCAACCCCTGCTTTTATGGCCGCTTCTGCTATTCTATAGCCAGACCGATCGTTTTCCCCCAGATGCAGGTCTGTTATTACTATGTCTGGTTTTTCCTTCTTGATGGCCGCCAGAGCCTCTTCTCGAGAAGAAAATTGGTTTAGATCTAAACCTAGATTCCCCGCCTCCTCTGCAAAAATTTCTTGCCAATCTAGGTCGTCTTCAACCTGCAGTACTTTCAATTTCATAGCTTATGATACTAAATTTAATTCCGCTTTGCAATTTTGTGAAGGCGTGTTGAAACTACTAACCTGCTCCACCGCCCCCGCCACCCCCTCCACCTCCGCCTCCACCGGAGAAGCCACCCGAGGAGCCTGCGCCGTGAGCCCCGTAACTGGTGGTAGCGTGTGACAGTGAGGTGAAAGCCGAGTTTAAATTGGTAAGACCACTGCTGTGGGACAGATAAGCCATGGTGTAGAGGTTGGAGTTGTCGTAGGCTTTGCTGTAATTGATGGGCAACTCCGTGAGGGCCTTGAGGGAAACACCCAGAGTGGCTCCGTAAACCAAATATTTTTCCCACAAAATGACCGAGTCAATTTTGTATCTTTTGGTGACGGAGTAATCCTCCAAAAACTTTTTGAAAGCCAGCCACTTGGCCTTTTCCAAATTACCCATATCTGTTCGTTTATAAAGGTGGTTGGAAAAGAATGACAAAAAAAGATAAATCGGGAGAAAAATAGGGGCAACAAAAAACAGCCCCAAAAACATACTCGGGATACAAATAATGAAAAAGATCACGGCTTCCTTGACCAATTTATCGCGGTAAATTTTACTGTTTTTATCAATAAAGCCTTGGTTAATTAATTCGGCCAAAGCACTTTTTTGCCAATTGTCCCAGAAAGTCTTGGTTTTGGTGGGATGATTTTGGGCTTGGTTTGAGATATCGTCAAAATTTACTTCGTCACTGCCGTCATCAAAAAGGAAATCAATCAATTCTTCTTCCCGGTCGGAAAGCACGGCTTGGTTATCGGGGTTTTTAATAAGACTGTATTTTTCCGATTTAAAAACCAACCCCTTTTTGCCCAGGTTTTTAATGGACAACACTTTTCTCCGAACGAGATTGATAACCGTACCCACGATGCTTTTACCGGTGGGCTTATAAAAATCATACATCAAAGCTTCCACCAGAGCCGGTTCCAAATCGCTCGGTGGTTCATGAAGGGTCCCGGCTAAGTTTACTTCAGGGAGTGGCGCATCATCGCCGTATTTTTTCCAGATTTTCAACCAATGGACCAAACGCCAGATGGGCAAAAGCCCCAAGATTCCAAAAACAACCATCAACCCAACCAACCAGGCCGGTTCTTTTGACTTGTCGGTGGCTTCACCGTAGTTTTTTTCCTCGCTTTGAATAGCTGACAAACTGCTGTTGCCGGGCTTGGCTAAAAGAGCATTGGTTAATTTGGGAAACAAGACCCTCACCTCAAAGAAAGTGTTGACCGGTAAATTGGTGGCTGAAAAATTAATTAAATTGTTGTTGGCGATATTAACCTGGCCGTTTAATGGCCCGTGGCCGTAAGCCCAAATTTGGTCGTTGGAAGCGGGAATTGGTAAAGTAACGCTCGCTGTCACCTGCCCTACCCCCTTTAGCCACTCTTGGCCAATCAACTGCCAGTAAAATTCGGCAATGTCGGTGTGGTTGGTGACGGCATTTTTAATGCGGTAGCTTAAAGTAAAAGTTTTGGTTTCCGAGACAGCCGTGTAATACCACTTGATGTAAGTTTTGTTACTGTTGACACTGACTTCTTGTTTTACCGGGAGACCGTTTTCGGTGACTTGAGGATTCTCAATTTGGGCCGGAATCCACTCATCAGCCCAGGAGAACGAGCCGTCAAAGGCGTAGGTTCTCGTTTCGGTCACGCTGGCCGACCCGTCTTTTTGGAGCTGGACCTGGATGTCTGCTTTGGTAATTTCGTAATCCTTGGCAAATGAAGTTTGGGGGAATAAAAGCGAGGTAGCTATAAGGGTCAATCCGAACAGAATTTTTTTCATTGCAAGTGAACCCAAGTTTTTCTATTCCGAACCAAATTATAGCTGAGTTTATAGATACAGTAAAAGGTTGGAAGTTGATTTTTAAGGAAGTAAATTATTT
>DAIPJT010000023.1:0-2405 GCA_036770125.1 Patescibacteria group bacterium | reverse complement strand
ATAGCTAAATTGTGTATAAGTCAAGAAGGTGTACTGGACACCCACATCGGTGTTTTACACACACCAGGTGTGTGGTAGGTAGACACACCTGGTTTTGAAGTGGGCCCAGGAGGATTCGTTACGCAGACACCTGCGACGAAGACTACTGGATCTAACGAGCAAAGCTCGGTGAGCCCAGGAGGATTCGAACCTCCAACCTTTTCCTTAAGAGGGAACCGCTCTGCCATTGAGCTATGGGCCCAGAATTTAAGTTTCCTTAATGATTATATCTCGAATCTTCCTTCCAAAACCAGTTTTATAAAACCTTTCTCTTTTAAGAGCGTCTGTTTTACAAAAATATTGTTCAAAACACTTTAGTTCAAAAGGCTTGTTACTTTTGGTCCACATATTGGTGCCAATGTTGTGCTCCTTTAACCTTTCGACCGGTAATTTTCCGGTTGAGCCCACATATATTTTATTATTCCTGGTGCTTTTCAGGAAATAAACAAAGTACATATATTTGACCGTCTGCCATTGTCGGCCAAAGGCTGATCCGCCTCTGGCGGAAGCTATGGGCCCCGAAGGGGCACACAAACTTGCTTACGACGCAGTCGCAAGTTTACTTATGGGCCCCAGTCCTTGCTATTTTATCACAAAATTCTTGAGACGGGTCCAAAAACTGGGGGTGGGAATAATTTGGCTTTCGTTTTGGTTGGTGATGGCAAAGGCCGAAACATTAGTCGGATTGGAGATTTTGGTGGTGCCGTTGGTTAAAAACAAGGCTCCCTCAATTTTGCCACTGTTGCCGTCTGAGATATTAACTTTGATAATTTTCTTGTCTCCCGGCCAAACGTCGCTTTCAATTTTATACTCCAGGTTTAGTTTGGGGTTGTCAACATTAACAAAAAGGTTGTCTTGATTCCAAACCAACTGGCCCGTGTTTTTCACTTCCAAGAAAACCGGCAGGGTTTTTCCGATGGTGATTTTTGGATAGAGAGTTAACTCAATCTCCCCGGTGTTTTCGATAATTGGCTTACCTTGAGTTTTGGGTAAATCTTGGTAGGTTGTAAAATAACTGGTCCAACCAGTGCTGGTTTTCCAGGAAAAATTGGCAAAGGGGGCTGTTTGATAATCCAAAATAAAGGGGGTAACGGCTACTATTTGGGGATGACTCCAGACATTTTGAGCAGTTTCTTGTAACCTCGTGCTGATTTGTTTTTCGTTTAAAACTATTCTGGCCCAACCGGTTTCGGTCACAAAAATGGGGTAATCGTTTTTTACCCCCAGTTTTTTTAACATTTCCATTTCCCACAAAAAAGTTCGAACGGTTCCCCTGCCCCAGGCGGTTGAGGCCCCGGAAAAGTTGGGGTTGGGGTAGGAATGACTGCTCCAACCGTCAAGGCAATTAAAAAAGTCTCGGTTTTTTTCGGCAATAGCGGAGAGGAAGGTCTCTTCACTCACGGTGGTTTTGCCATTGGGAGCCGAAGCGTCCAAACCCCCAGAAATAATAAAATAGTTGGGGTTATTGGCTTTTAGGGTAGCCGCTAACTGGCAGGTGTAGTGGGCGTATTCTTCGGGGTTGGCGTTTCCACCCCACTCCAGGTGATGGTTAGGTTCGTTACCGACAATGACGTAACGGTTTTGGGTGGGCCAGACCAAACGATTAAAAAATTCGGCCCATTCGTTAACTTTTGAAGGGCCCAGTTTTTTCCAGCTACTCCCTTCTTGAACGGAAGCAATTCGCACCAGGGGAATTAAATGTAAAGACCGCAATTCATTGAAAGCTTTGTTCCAACGTTTGACATCCCGCTCGTCCTCGCGAATAACAAAAGTGATATAACCCCAATCTCCGCCATTGCTGTTAACTAACTCTCGGGCATTGGTAAAATCCCCCTCACCGTTGATATGAATTCCGTATTTATTGTTGGGCGAATCCAAGGAATTAACGATAGCTAAAATTTGTTGTGGCATGGCAAAAACACCAAACAGAGTTAGAAAGAAGATGAACAATTTGTTTTTCATGAAGTATTTAGTTTTTAGCTTCATGAGCCCTCCTCTCATGAAGCTAGTTTTTAGTTTTTAAGTGCCCCAGGGAGGAATCGAACCTCCAACCTCTTCCTTAGAAGGGAATTGCTCTATCCGTTGAGCTACTAGGGCAAATTCGCCATAGGGCGAATACAGGGCAATTTTACCACAAGGAGGGTATTCTTTGGTATAATGTCAGGTGTTGCCCTCGTGGCGAAACTGGCAGACGCGCAGTGTTCAGAACGCTGTTCCAGCAATGGAGTAGGGGTTCAAATCCTCTCGAGGGCACTCGGCCGGGATGCTGAAACTGGTAGACAGGCACGCTTGAGGTGCGTGTGTCGTAAGACGTGCAGGTTCAAGTCCTGTTCCCGGCACTTGTTTCACTCGTGCCTGATCCAGTC
>DAIPJT010000022.1:4102-6922 GCA_036770125.1 Patescibacteria group bacterium | reverse complement strand
CGCAGCTGCGGGGCTACCACTGACCGACACCCCTATGCTCCAGTATATTTTACACGAAAACTGGTAATTGCGCTTGTGGTATACTGTAAACATGGCCTTTGTCTGGGATTACAACGTTGACGAACTCAAAAAAACTGAAAGTGGGAAAGCCCTTCTTTTGGAAAGAACCTTGAATTTTGGACCAGAAAAAGGGGAGATAATCAGCTCCTCTTTGGTTAAAAAGTACTGGGACAGAATGAATTTGTTTCCCAAAACCAGACGTTTAATGGAGTTACTAATATGGGGCAAAACTCAATCATCAACGCCAAGCAACGGTTAATTTTAGATGAGGTAAAAGCTGATTCCCGCTTTTCAGCTTTCTATTTTACGGGAGGTACGGCATTAAGTGAGTTTTACCTTCAGCATCGGGAGAGTGTGGACTTGGATTTTTTTACCAAAGATGTATTTGATTCGCAATTGACAACCGGAATTGTCAAATCGTGGTCTGAGAAACATGAGTTTGCCGTAAAAACCGATTTTGTTGATCCAACCCAAATCTATTTCCTGGAATTTTCTGATGGCGAGAAATTAAAGATTGACTTTGCTCATTATCCCTTTGGGCGGTTGGAGGCAGGAAAAAACATCGATGGATTAGTGGTAGACAGCTTGTTTGATATTGCGGTCAACAAATTTTTAACTATCAACCAACGAACGGAAGTGAAGGATTTTGTAGACGTCTACTATCTTTTACCACAGTTTAATTTTTGGCAATTAAAGGATGGGGTTAAAGCCAAGTTTGGTATTGAAATTGAGCCCTTCTTAATGGCGACCGACTATATGAAAGTGGAGGAATTTGAAAATATGCCCAAAATGTTAAAAGAACTTAATTTGGATACTTTGAAAATTTTTTTTAGAGAGCAGGCAAAAAAGTTGGGGTACGAAGTGGTAAAATAACTGTATGGTAAGTTCTCCATTGAATAAAAAGGCTTTGTTGCAAGCCTTGTGGGTGGTGGGTTATTGTGGCCTGGTGGGATTGGTTTTTTGGAAAGGGGAAAGCATTTTTGGTCAGACGACGCGTTATTTTGGGCCGGTGGCCTTTTTGGTCTTGTTTATCGTTTCGGCTTTAACTTGTGTGGCCATAGTTTTCTACCAGCCATATTTACTATTTGTCGCCAAAAAGCAGAAAGAGGCGGTGGATTTGGTTTTACTGACAACCGGCTGGCTCTTTGCTTTTCTGGTAGTTCTCCTTTTGGCAGTGATGATTTTTTAGCTTCATAAGCCCTGGGCTCGTGAAGCTATTTTTTTCTGTTTGTGACCCTGGGGCAAGGGCTTGGAAAATACTCGATTGGATGATACCCTTTTGGGATAAATATGGAGCGCGGATCGAAACAAAGTCCGTTGTATGGTTTCCGTTTCAGCCGGGAACATCGGCGTACAATTCAAACTCGTAATCGGGAGGTAATTAGTGGTGCGTTTGCTAGATGTTCTCTCCAACCAGGTAGAGTGGAGGTTCCTTTAGGCGACCTCAGTGTTAACGGAAAGCAAACAGACAAGGTTGCACTGGTTGTTTATTTTGAGCCAAGTTCCACATTGCGAACATTTGTAGAGTTAGAAGAATCAGTCATCTCTCGAAGAGAAGTCTGTGTGGTTCGTGGTTCTATGATTGATTGGGCAGAACAAACCGTTCCTTTCTGGTTGTTTGGTAATAGCATACTTACAGTACGAGAAAGATTTGAAGGGAATGGGCTGGGAAGTGCCTTGTTAATCGGTTCAGAAAAGCTTTGTCTTGGTTGGGCCAGAACACTGGGAGAACCGACTCGGGTAATAGCCCACCATTTTGATGGCGCACACGGTGCGGAAGAGTCGGCAGATTGCCGAAGAGGGTATCGTACCGGTTGGACGGGAAATATACTTTCCAAACTTGGTTATACCAATAAGAGAGAAGCTCTTGAGTATTATTTAGGTGAAGCCAAGGTGGCTCAAATGGGAAACCCGGAAAGAAACTGGCTTAAGATTTTTAGAGAGTAAACCTACTTGTTTTTGGGACAAAAAAAGTCCATTATGAATTCATGTCAGATACGAAAATGCTACAGGCAATACTAAACAGGGTGACTCTCATTGACCAGAAAATGGACAATGGTTTTAAGAATCTAAGTGAGAAAATTGACAAAACCAATCACAGAATCGATGTTTTGGGGGGTGAACTGGCGGAGTTGCAGGATGATGCACCTACAATGGAGGAATTTGAGGACTTGGGAAAGCAGGTGAAGAGACTACAGTTTAAGTTCGCCTCAAAAGATTGATTATTGGGGGGTTTGCGAAAGCTCGGTTAAATCTCTAACAGCTTGATTTAGCTTCGCAAGAGCAGGGCTTGCGGGGGAGAATTTTGTGATATATTAAAGGGGTGTCAATCAAACTGGGAGTTGTTCTACCATCCAGAGAAATTAGTTTAGATCGGTTTGCCATACGTGATTTTACCCAGGCGGCAGAAAGTCTGGGGTACGAAACTCTTGTGGTTTATGACCACCCAACCGGAGGTTTGAAACCTGAAGGTAACTGCGGTAACACATTCTCTACCCCATATATTGAACCTCTGGTTGTTCTGGGGGCCTTGGCCATGGTTACCAAAAAAATTAATTTGACGACAGGAGTTTTGGTTTTGCCTCAGAGACAAACCGTGTTGGTGGCCAAACAGGCTGCAGCTGTTGATATCCTTAGTGGCGGTCGTTTGCGACTTGGGGTAGGAGTTGGATTAAACCCAACTGATTACCTTGCCCTAGACCAGAACTATCACAACAGAGGTCGGAGGATTGAGTCCCAAATTTCTCTTTTAAGAGAGTT
>DAIPJT010000022.1:0-4002 GCA_036770125.1 Patescibacteria group bacterium | reverse complement strand
ATGGGTGGATGGTCTGACCCTGTTATCGAACGAACATTAAGATTGGCTGACGGCTGGTTGGCTACTGGAATTGGAAGTGACCCGTATATACAGACGCAAGCGCGCAAGTTTAACCAAGCTAAAAGAAAAGCTGGTAAGCCGAATTTTGGTATTGTTGGTGGTATCGGGAACAGTGGCGGTGGTCCTGAGTATTGGCGGTTTGAATTTCGGAATTGGAAAAATCTTGAGGCTACGGAAATTGTTTTCGGGACAGTAGGGGCCGGTTATGGATCGGACGTAGAGAGACATATAAAAGCTATTGAACAGTTTAAGAAAATTATAAATGAGGAAAGTTTCTGAAGATTACTTCTTTTTGACAGGGAAAGCCTAAATAGGCTATGCTGAAAGGGTGAGAAATCCGGCTTGGGGTAAAGTCTCTTTTTTTTCTGCCGTCTTGTTTTTAACACTTCTGGCGGATGCCATATTGTCCTATTGGGTGCCCAATTTTTTGGATTCCGTATATAAAAATTCGGCTTCCGTAAATTTATACTTGGCCACCCTTCACCACTGGTTATTTTTAATTCTTCTCTCGATGGCTGTTTGGGGCATCTATTATGAACTTTTAGGCTTTGCCCAACATCAGTTTGTCGCCGATGCCATTCCCCTGAAACTTCACTCCGGTGCCTGGGGGGTATTGGGGGTAGCCCGTTCCACTGCCTACTTTGTTTCACCTTTAATTGGTGGGGGGGCTGTTGTATCGTTCACTGGTGGCACCTTTGTGGGTGGCCTTGGGTCTTCCGATTTCGGAAATGGTTAAGTGGAAAGTTTTATTAACCAGAGTCTGGCCTCTGATTGTCATGTCGGTTTTTTTGTCGGTTTTATTTTTGTCCCAAAATGTTTTCTGGCAGTTGGGGGTGGGGTTGTATTTGACTATCCCCAAAAAGATTAAAATGCCCCAGGCAAAAATAGAGGCCTGGAAAAAGGAGGTTGTAGTTGCTAAGTAAATAATGCTAACATTGGGTGTCACCCCGGACCTGATCCGGGGTCCAGGATTTTTTGTATAGATTCCCGATCAGGTCGGGAATGACATAGGAGTAAATATGAGTAACGGTAAAGTGAAATTAAACAAAGACCTCTCTTTGATTAAAAAATACAAACTGGTGGTGGTGGCTTATTCACACGTTGAGCGCGAATGGTTCCCAACCTCTGACTCCTACTACGCCGAACTGGAAGTGGAAGATCGGGCCAAGGAAGTGGCCAAGGAAATTGAAAAATTGGGGGTACCCGTCAAACTCTTGCCCGGGGATCCGTATTTTTTGACCAGCCTGTTGGTCGATAAACCGGATCTGGTGGTTAATTTGGTGGATACCCTGCGGGGCAAGGACCGCTTGCAAATCTCGGTTCCGGCTGCTTTGGAGCTGTCCAACATCCCCTACACCGGAGCCCAGATGGAGGGGATGGTAATTGGCAACAATCGCAATCTCACCAAGAGAATCCTGATGTCTTACAACATCCCCACTCCGCCATACCAGTTTTGCCGAAGAGCCAATACCGAAATTGACGAAGAGCTGGGCTTGCCTTTGATTGTCAAGTTAAACGAGGGCGGGGGCAGTGTCGGGATTGACGACCATGCGGTCAAAGAAACCTTTGAAAATGCGACCAAGAAAGTGACCCGGATGATTAAAACCTATAAGTTGCCGGTCATTGTTGAGAAGTTTGTTGACGGCCCGGAAATAACTGTCGCTGTTTTTGACGACGGCGTCAAGAAACACGTTTTTATGGGGGAAAAGGTTTTTCGCAAAAAGCCGGACGGAAAGCATTTCTTTACCTCGGTCAATTCCTATGAGGACCTTAAGGCTTACAAATACAAAGAGGTGGATGATCACATGAAAGATAAAATAACAGCCTTGGCGGTGAGGGCGTTTAACGCTCTTCACCACAAGGACTATGCCAAGTTTGACATCCGAGTGGATCAGGACTCCAATATCCCGTACTTTACCGACAGCAATCCCAACACGGCTTTTGGACCCGACCTTGGCCTTCCCTTTACCGAAGTGCTACAATTGCACAAGGTTGAGTTTGCCGATGTTTTGGCCTCACTCCTGACCAAATATGCTAAATCCGTTCAATAATGTAAAAAGAGTTGCCCAGCGAACGGTGGCTCATTGCGGACCGGCAGTGCTGGAAATGCTTTTCTCCCATTTGGGGGTTTACGTTGATCAGGATGAGTTTGTAGAGGTCTCGGGCCTCAAACACCGTTTACAAAAATATGGCATGACCGTGAGTGAGATGGGAGAGGCGGTCAAAAAGATTTACCCCTACTTCACTTTTTGGTATAAAGAAAAAGCCGAGATCACCGATATAGAGACGATTATTGAGGAATACAAATATCCGGTGGGGGTGGAATGGCAGGGGGTCTTTTTGGAGGACGATGATGACGATAATGGCCACTACAGTGTGGTGACGGCTGTTAACCCTAAACGGGATAAGATTACAATTGCCGACCCTTATATGAAATTTGCCGGGGTTGACCGTCACTTTACCGTGACGGAATTTTTGGACCGTTGGTGGGATGTCAACGACATCACTGTTTTGGGCAAAACCATTCAACAGAAAGACGAACGGGTGCTGTTTATTGTCACCCCCCAAGAAGTTGATTGGCCGGAAAGATTAGAGATGGCAAGAGAGTAATTACTCAATTCCCCTCTTTCTGAGATGATAGGGCCAGTCGTCTTCTTCGGTTGCCCGTTTCAGGAAGGGAAATAGAACACGGGCTCTTTTTAACGAAATGGGTTTAAAACTTGTGGCCGGGTAAGCCTGAGCAGAGTTGCCTTCTGGAAGAATAATATGTCGCACTTTAAATGGTGCTATACACTTGGCTACGCCGGGACATTCTTGACCAGCATCACATTTCGGACAGCATTTTATTAGCTGATAATCTCTTCCGCGACGGGTGGTAACGACTGTCATTTTTAGAGGCTTATCTTTACCATACCTTTCTCTTAAATAAAAATCAACAGTTGAAACGATCTGACTTTATTTATAGTCTAAACAATATCGTATGTTTGAGAGACTGGAAAAAAACAGGGAACGAGAACTTCCTCGAAATCTCCGTTTGGTGTGGCATCAGGGAAGTTGTTCGATGTTAAAGCTTTTTAGTAGGCCTGTTGATCCTGACGGAAATGTGTACGGAAATATTGAAGAAATTGAATCGATTATTAACCTTGACGGACAGATGGAGAAGGAGTTTGAAAGACTTTTTAAGAAAGCTAAGCGTTTAGCAAAGGAACACGACGGGTTTCATTCCGGGATGGGTTGGAGACGTTACCAATTGACTAGAATTGATGATGAAAACAAGGTTGTGGAAAATAATAATAACGCACCTTTAAGGATTGGGCCTGATGGACATTTTAGTCCGAAGGAAATTTTGTTTAAAATCGGCCATCGGATTTTTAAGCAGGTAAAGTGACTCTTGATAGAGAGAAGTATGAACACAGTTGGACACAAACCGACGCTCTCCAGATTCTCGGCCAAGCTCTGGATGTGGATTTAGAAGTAGAGAACGATGCGTTTATCGGACGGGAAAAGACCAGATTGAAAGAGGAGGGTCAGGCCTTTATAACCAGTGATTATCTGCCGGCTCTTGAAAATTGATCGGGCTGTCAACAGTCCCTTTAACCTGGTTTCGCTTTGTCCACCCTGTCACCGTTTGGCCCACCCCGACATGGGGAATATTGACCAGATAGCGGGTTTGGTGGATATGGCTAATACCGGTATGCTGGATCAGGTTCTTCTTAGTGAAGATGAGAGAGAAAAGTTAGTTTTAAGAGTGGTTGGGAGTGAGGTAAAAATTTCTTACTTCAGTTTACTGGTCTCCTTGTGTGAGGTGGTTTTGCGGCAGTAGTTGCAAAACTTCTTGATGACCAATTTTCCCGTCATGTTGATCTTGTTTCGCTCCGTCACATAGTTTTGAGCTTTGCAGACCTCACAGATCATACCAACCAATTCCCGAGCGCCTTTTTT
>DAIPJT010000021.1:0-7254 GCA_036770125.1 Patescibacteria group bacterium | reverse complement strand
GAACAATGAGGGTAGTTTCCCTTAGTTTCGAATCCCGTTCCAACGGGATTTTTTTGTGGGAAGCTACTGAAAAAGGGTGGTAACGCCTTGAGCTTGTGAGAGGCCCCTTTAGATACCAATTAATTTGGTGTTTAAAGGGGCTTTTTTGTTGGGGTGGCAGAGCGGAAAATGCAGCACTCTGTAAAAGTGCCGGCCGGATGGCCTACGAAGGTCCGAATCCTTCCCCCAACACTATGGACAACAAACAAATTATTAACATGTTCCAAAATGAACCGCTCATAACCAATTGGGAGAACTTGGGTTCGCCCGATAGCTTGACCAGGGGTAGTATTTTCTTTGGTGTGGGTCTGGTGTCACAATCTCAGACTGGAATTGGTCTACCTTTCGATATCTTATCTTTCTTCTTCGTCTCTGAACTAATTAGACAGAATCTAGGTATGAAAAAAGTCTTTGTCTTAATAGCTGACACTCACGCCATATCAAACAACAACTGTAAAATAACTGACATTAACCGTTTAGCCAAAAAAAGAGAGGCGGAGCTGTTAAAAATCACTAGAAACTTTGCCTTAAAAGAATTTGAGATCGTATTAGCTTCAGATATCCACGCTCTAAAATCTTTTACAAACACCCTTAAAAATATTCCCCCAAATGAAAAACCAATACCTTAAATTGGAAGTGGCAGATATCGTCTGGTTTCAGAAAAACAAACATCTTAAGTTTAAGATTGGTTGGTCGGTGGCCAAAGCCAGAGATGTAATCCGACACGACGAACGTTTTTTTGACCAAGAAATCACCAAATTCTGTCCTAAAATCGCCTTAATTCACGTAAAGGCGGGACGGACACTTAATAAGACTAAGCCTAAAGCCTCCCCATATTTATCTGTCACAGGAGAAAAAAGAATTTTAATTAATCAAAATGAGAATATAGAACGGAAGTTGGCAAAAGCTAGGGTAGATTCGGATCCTGAAATATTTAAGGTCGACTGCCTTTTGTCACCTTAGAAGAAAAGGTTCAATTCTTAATAAACAAAGCGTGTTTCTAATGTGTTAAAATACTAATATGGATGTTGATGAAGTATTAACACGAGGGGTCGCTCAGGTTCTACCGTCAAAAGAGAGCCTCAAAAAACTGATGACGGAAAAAACCATCACCCTCTACCAAGGTTTTGACCCTTCAGCCCCATCTTTGCATTTGGGAAACTTTGTGGGTCTAATGAAATTACGCCAGTTTCAAAAACTGGGACATAAAGTGATTTTTCTAGTGGGGGATTTTACCGGCATGATCGGCGACCCCGATAAAATTGCCACCCGACAACCCTTGACCCGCCCCCAAATTAAAGAAAACGTCAAACTTTGGTTGGAACAAGCCGGACGGGTTCTGGACTTTAAGGGCGAAAACCAAGCCAAAATTGTTTACAACTATGATTGGAACAGTAAATTAACACCTGAAGAAATATTGGAAATAACTTCCAAAATTACCCATCAGCAATTAATGGAACGGGATATGTTTCAAAAAAGAATTGCTAGTGATACACCAATTTACATGAACGAAATTTTATATCCTATTTTTCAAGGTTATGACAGTGTTCACCTCGACGTTGATTTAGAAATTGGCGGCAACGATCAACTATTTAATATGTTAGTCGGTAGAAATTTAATGAGGGCTATGAAAAATCGAGATAAATTTGTATTGGCAACCAAACTTTTGGTGGATAAAGAAGGCAACAAAGTTGGCAAAACTACCGGTAACGCTTTGTTTTTATCCGAAACACCAACCAATTTTTACGGCGGGATTATGTCATTTCCCGACGAAGTCTTAACTTTAGGTTTTGAATTGTTAACCGAGGTTGATCTAAAAGACGTGACTGACGAAATAAAAAATGAACCTATGTCCGCCAAAAAACATTTGGCTCACGAGGTTGTATCGATTATTTGGGGTAAAGGTGAAGCCGATTACGCCCAAACTTATTTTGAAACCACTTTTCAGGAAAGAAAACCGGCCGATTATGAAAAGTTGCCCCGTGCTGGCAATTTAGTTGAAACTTTGGCTCAGTTATCATCGGTTGGCTCTAAAAGCCAAGCCCATCGCCTGATTGAGCAGGGAGCTATTGAAGTAAACGGCAAAAAAGCGTCAGCGGACACAGAGATTAATCCGGGCGATAAAATCAAAGTTGGCAAAAAAACGTTCGTGAAAATTACCTGAGCCTGCAAGATGACACCCTGCAGGCACGAAAGCATGAAAACAAGAAAACAACAGAGAATGATTAAGATCATTGTGGTGATTGCTACCGCCGGCTTGTTGTTATCCTCCTTTTTGCCACTTTTAACAGCTTTCTTATAAAAACTGATGCTTAGTTTAGGTGACTCAGTAACCAAGATCCCCAAAGTTGGGCCATACTACCAACAAAAATTAGACAAATTAGGTATCAAAACCGTTCGTGATTTGCTGTACCACGTCCCCACCCGTTACCTGGATTTTTCGGTAACGGCTGATATCTCCCTGGCGCGGGTAGGGGAAACCTTGACCGTTAGGGGTACTTTAGAATTTGCCAAAAGTATTCGCACCAAAAAAGGCCGCCTGATGCAGATTGCCGAGCTAACCGATAAAACGGGAAGTGTTAACCTGGTCTGGTTCAACCAGCCCTACATCACCCGTTTGATATATCCCAACAAAACTTACAGCGTCGCCGGAACGGTGGAATGGTTTGGCCGCAAAAAAGCCATTTACTCACCTTTGTTTGAAGAGACGGGGGTTGATATCAATACCGGTCGGATTTTACCCATATATCCGGAGACCAAGGGGTTAACTTCCAGGTGGCTCCGGGGACGGGTAGCCGAAGTTTTAAATAGTTTAGAAGAAATTAATGATTCTCTTCCCAGCAATATTTTAACTCAATATCACCTAGAGCCCCTTAAAAAAGCACTTAACTACATCCACCATCCCACGTCCAACGAGGATATTGTGGTCGCCAAAAGGCGGTTGGCTTTTGAAGAACTTTTACTCCTCCATTTAACCTCCATTGAAAGAAAACGAGAGTGGCAAAAAATTCACACTCGCCAGCAAATTAAAATTAACGCCTCAGAAATTGAAAAATTTATTCAAAGTCTGCCTTACCGATTAACCAACGATCAGATTAAAGTCTACGGTGAAATTTTGGCCGACATGACCAAAAACATTCCCGCCAATCGCCTGCTGCAAGGAGACGTCGGCAGTGGGAAAACCGTTGTCGCCGGTATCGCCATTTTGGCTGCCTTTTTAAATGGCTACCAGTCGGTGGTTATGGCCCCCACTCAAATCCTGGCCGAACAACACTACCAAACTTTAACCGATTTGTTTGCCCAATATAAACTACGAATTTCTCTCATCACTTCTACCACTAAAAAGATTGATTTAGGGCGAGCAGACTTGATCATTGGCACTCACTCCCTAATTCACAAATTTACCGATTTTGACAATGTCGCCCTGGTGGTGATTGACGAACAACACAAGTTTGGCGTGGAACAACGAACACACTTGTTGAAAAAAACCACTCAAGGGGCCGAAGTACCCCACATTTTAACCATGACCGCCACCCCCATTCCCCGAACCATCGCTTTAACATTGTATGGCGACATGGATTTATCAGTTATCAAAGAATCCCCCAAGGGACGGATTCTGCCCACCACCTGGGTTATCCCCCAAGTAAAAGAAACCGACGCCTTGGCCTGGGTAGAAAAAACCATTATTCAAGAACAGATCCAAGCCTTTGTTATCGCTCCCTTTATCGATGACAGTGAATTTCCAATGTCGGCTGAAGTAGCTTCGGTGGAGGAAAAATTTCCGGTTATTCAAAAAACTCTGACCAAAATAAAAGTGGCTAAACTTCACAGCCGGCTTCCGGCTAACCAAAAACAACAAATTTTGGAAGATTTTCGCCACAACAAAATTCAGTTATTGGTCTCCACCCCTATTGTTGAAGTTGGCGTCGACATTCCCAATGCCAACATTATGTTAATCATGTCGGCCGAGCGTTTTGGCTTGGCTTCTTTGCACCAGTTGCGGGGCAGGGTGGGGCGGGGAGAGAAAAAATCCTACTGCATTCTGGTTTCAAGTAGCACTTCTGAAAAAACCACTCAGCGTTTGGAGGCTATCAAAACCGCCAAGTCCGGCTTTGAGTTGGCCGAGATGGATTTAAAAATGCGGGGCCCCGGAGAAATCTTTGGGGCAACCCAGGCGGGCGAGTCGGAGTTAAAAATTGCCTCCTGGCAAGACGTGGATTTAATTAAACAAGCCAAAACGGCGGCTGAAAACCTTACGAATAGCCCTCAAAAATATCACCAGTTTCTGGCGCAACTTTCTGAAAAAACGAAAAATTGATCTCTTGTGCCACCTCAGTTTAGATTTGATTTTCACTTGTTTTTCTTTTTTCTTTCTTCTTTTCCAAAAGAAGATGAAAAGCCAGGGAAGGGGAAGGAAAAGGAGGTACCAAAAACGGAGAGTGGCTGTTTTGACCGTTTTGTTTTTGGTTAAGGGAACGGGCAAGGTTTTGGGGACTTCAGCCGGGTTGGGAGAGAGAAAGTCGGTAATCGTATTGGTAACCGCTGTGGTCACTGTGGTAGCTACACCCTGGTTTAAGTAAAAGGTGGGGTAGTCATAGACATTGTCCACTGCATCAGCCATCTTGATATTTACTTTGTATTCGTTGTTGGTGGCCAGCCTTTCTGAAAGGGTGTAGTAGAAAGAGTAGTATTTCTTGTCAACACTCGTTGTCACCTGGCTACTGTCAATATGAAAAGTGTCTTCAGTCACAACCTTGTTGTCAGAAGTCCTGGTGACAGTTACCTTGATCCAACTGGAGCCTGCACTGTCACCATAGTCTCCAAAGGGGTCTTCGAGAGTGCCTGAAATCACGGGTCTTTCACCCGTGTTGTTGAAATAGAAACCGGAGACTGTCGGGGAAATTCGGTCCACAAAAAATTCGGCCGGAGCAGTGGAACTGTAACCGCCATTGTCCACAGTTTTGACTGCCCAGGTGTGTTTGCCGGCTGTGAGGTTGGTAGACCCAGTACCTTTGAAGTAAACACTGATCCGGTTGGTGTCATAGACAACAGAGTAGGTGGAGTTGTCAATATTACTGCCGGAGGTTGCAAAGGTAGCTGTGTAAGCATTGTCCAAATAAACCGTGTAGGTTCCGGATGATAATCCAGTCCTGGAATCAACCGCTTTGTCAAAAACCAAGGTGGGGTTAACACAGTCCCGACAGTAGCCTTTGGGGGAGATAAGATTGGGGTTGGTGTCAATGCCATTGTCCACTGAAATGGTTCCGGTGGTAGTGTAACCCGTGTTACCGGAATCATCGGCCGGGGAGGCAAAGGTGGTGGCAATATCGGTGGTCACTCCATCGGCTGAGGCCTCAACGGTGTAGGTTCTAGTACCATTGGTAATGGTGGTTGGAACAATATAGGTACCTGTCCAAACCGTATCCCCATCCCCATTGGTGGAACTATACGACAGAGCTGTCTTGTCCCCATTGTCCACCACCACCTGTATTTTGTTAGCTCCACTATTCAATAAATTTGTCTCCTGCATGGAAGTAACCACCGAAAAACTCACTGTATCCCCGGGTTCAAAGTAACCCGCCGGGTCAGCTGTCACACTGGGAGTCAAGGTCCAAGGGAAAAAAGCAAAAACTTTAGCATCGTTATTAGTATAAGTGCCACTCTCAAATCTGGAGGCAGAAGCGAAAATTTGATCATACGAGTTAACAATCGGAAAGTAAAATTGGTAATTATTCGTATCTACAGTATAAGCAAACTTATCCACATCGTTTTGGTCGGTAACCATTAACTTAGAGCTGGTATAATTTCCTGCCAAAACCCACGATTTACTACGAATCAATGTCCGATCAACTGAATTGCTACTGATATTCCACTCATTCCAGTATGATGAATCCGTATCCAATGATCTTTCTACCACACTACCATCACTTTTAGAAACCAAAACAGTGTCATTAGTTGACTGGTTGGAAAGCAATAAATAATAATCACCCTGATCAAGGATGGCTGAATACCCATCATAAAGAGAGCCCAAGTTACTTTGCCAAAGACTGTTACCGTTACTGTCGAATTTTTCAATTTTTTTAGTCTTTAGTACATCTTTAGTTGTGTCATCACCAGATACCACAACGATGTTGCCCTCACTATCGGAAATTAAACCTCCAACATCACCAAAATCGTTAGACCAAGCCACTGAACCATCAGTAGTAGAGAGAGCTATTACCTGACCACCATTAGTATTTAGATAAGTAGTACTTGAATAAGCTTGGTAACCAATAACAAAGTGACCAGCTCCGTCAAGGGTGGCTTGAAAATAACCTTTCTTGTCCGCCGAGGAAGCAACGACAGTTTGAAACCAAAGAACTGATCCACCAGGATCGAAAGCAAAAGCCGTCACATACAAATCGTTAGAGGGTGTTCGTAAAGTATAAATATTACCACTACTATCGACTACCGCTCTCTCCAGACCGTGTCCTCCATCAACAAAGGCATAAATCCACTTCACACTTCCATCAGTCAAATCAATCGAACCAACTACATCGTTAAACAAATCGTGGTAATAAAGGGTGTCGTTCTGGGTAACGGAAGCCGCAATCGTGTTATAACTTGCCCCACCAAGTTTTCTGGTAAAATTATTAGCACCGGTCAATCTGTTTAAAGAAGTAACTTGAGCTCCTGTAAAGTCACCGTTCTCGTCTCGCCCCCCCATTGTTCGAACAATAACGTTTTCTGAGGAATCCAACAACAAACGGGGAACTGAATCGTGCCCCAATTCAGCCACCCAACGCAAGGCAAAATAGGGGTTAGTCAAAGTGTTGGAAAAAGAAAGGTCGTTTCTCGGCCGACCGTTAACCGCAGAAAAATCCCAAGTGGCCGGACCAGAAGCAGTTAGATCTCCCTGAGTAGTATTCCAGGTAAAAGACAGTGAATCGATTTCTGGGGTAACATTGGTATCGGTTGTCGTGAAGGTAATCTTGAATCTAATTTTGGCATATTTAGCGTCACCGTTACCACTGATATTATCATAGGCTTCGGTTACTGTTAAACTGGAAATGTCGATCGTGCCGGTTGAAAAACCAGTAGTGTTACCCGACAAATAAGTATCAGAATAGGTGTTGTACTCCGAGTCAAGCACTTGAATCTTGAAAGAAGTGCCAGCCGGGGTGGTGGCTGAAATAGTTATTGTCCCCCATTTAGCTATAAATAAAGGCGTAATCG
>DAIPJT010000020.1:0-7338 GCA_036770125.1 Patescibacteria group bacterium | reverse complement strand
GATTGTTTTTAACCGAGCCGGTCAAACCACCAATGGGGTGATTTTGACAATTTCTCAGTCGGGTGAAGTGATGGTGGCATCGCAATAATATGAAAAAAACTGAAGGTTCGTCGTTGGTGGAGGTCTTAATAGCCATTTTGTTTGTTTCTTTGGTCGCTGTGGCTTTATTGCGACTGGCCGTTTTAAATGTCAGCACTTCTTCCTATTCAACGGCTCGGTCACAAGCGGAGGATTATGCCAAGCAAACTTTGGAATGGTTGGGGAATGAAAAAAAATTAGCTTCGTGGCCCGCGATAAATGATACTTGGTGTATGCCTGATTTGGATTGGAACACGCAATCTCCATGTGGAACTCAAAAGATTGGAACTACTGTTTTTCAGCGTGAGGTAGCCTTGGTAATTGGTAGCCCGGACCAGGTAAATGTTAGAATTTTTTGGAGTGATAGTCGGGGAACTCACGAGGTTAGAAAGGACGCTCTTTTTGGCAATGAAGAATATTAAAGGTCGACAGGCCTGCCTGCGCAGGCAGGGGTTTACCCTTTTTGAAACCATCCTGGTACTGTCGATTTTTTCTTTGATTGGGGTAATGATTACCGGTATTTTGGCTTCGAGCATTCGGTCGGTTAAAAAAAGCCAAAACTTGATTAAAGTGAAAAATGCCACTTCCAGGATGGTGGATTTAATTGAACGACAGATTCGCTCTGGTAAATTGGTGAGTTGTCCGGACAGTAGCAAGGTTCAGTTTACCGATGAGTATGGCAATGTAACTTCTTTTGATTGGGATGGCACTAGCAATATGGCATCCGGTTCGGCGACACCTGTCAATCTAAATCCGACCGATGTGCAAATAACTTCTGCCGTTTTTGCTTGTACGCCGGACGTGGTTACCGGACGCACGGTGGTGGATTTTACGGTGACGGCTCAATCGACCGGGGTGGAAACAGCCGAATCGGCTACGGCAGATTTTGTTACAAAAATCATTCCCAGAAATAAGTGACACGTAAGTTGTCATCCCCGACCTGATCGGGGATCCATACAAAGAAACCTGGATTCCCGCTTTCGCGGGAATGACAGGGATGTTATTATAAATGTATGAGGTCTGCCCAAAGATTAGGTGGCCAGGTGCTGTTAATTGTACTTCTTGGAGTAACCGGAGCTTTGTTTATGGTTCTCTCCATTGCTTCCCGTTCGGTCAACGATTTGTCCCAAACCAGTTTAAGTCAGTCTTCTTCTCAGGCTTTTTCGGCGGCCGAAGCCGGAATTGAAAACGCTTTGTTGGGGAGTGTTGGTATTGGTGTTTCTGTGGGTAACAGCACCTATACCAATTCCAGCGTGCCTCTAAGTGCTGCCTCGAAAGCTTATAATTATCCTGTTCCTCTCTCTTCAGGTGAAGTGGCCTATTTATGGCTGGTTAATCGAGATGGAAGCGGAAATTTTGTAATAGATAACGATAGTTTTAGAAGCACGACTTTAGATTTATGCTGGGGGAACGTTGGTGTTGCTGATCCAAACATACCGGCCATTGAGTTTGAAATATATTATGACACGACTACCGATTATGTTGACGGAGTACCACCGACTTTTGTAAATGTTGGTGTCAAAAGAACAGCTTATGACCCAGTAAGTACCAGAAGCAATAATTTTGTAAAAACCGGAATTGTCACCGATTGTGTGATTGACAATGTAGCTTATGCTTATGGGACCGAAATCAATGTTAATGATTTGGGAATTGCCAATCCTTGTCCGCAAAACGCGGGTTGTTTGATGTTGGCGACAGCCAAAATTTTATATTCTTCGCAAAAGCAACCGGTTGGTTTTCGGTCAGATAACACTTCAGATACGGCCGAATTTCCTTCACAGGGTGTAGCACTTGAGTCTACTGGAACGTCGGACGGGTCAACTCGCAAGGTTCAGCTAGTACAAACTTTTGACAATCCGGAGTCGATTTTTACCAACGGTATTTACGCTAAAGACAACGTTCAATAGTATGGCATTAGGTATTGATATTGGGACCAGCTCGATCAAGTTAGTGGAAGTTGACAGCTCCGGCAAGTCGCCGTCTTTGATGGCGGCCGGGGCCATTCCTTTTGTGGGTATTCCCATTTCGGAAACTTCGGACAAAGCCAGTTTGGTGGAAATTTCCAATTTGATTAAAAAACTGATTGCTCAAACTAAGGTTGAGACGACAACGGTCAATATTTCCATACCCGAAAACAAAGCTTTTACCCGAGCGATTAAATTTCCCATGTTGACGGATGCGGAAGTGGCCCAAGCCATTAAATGGGAGGCTGAACAGTACCTGCCCTACCCGATTGACGAAGCGGTTTATCAACACAAGATTATCAAAAAAAATGAACGGGCAGTACCACCGGAGACGACGGTTTTATTGGTGGCTGTGGCCGAGGCTTTGGCCGAAAAATATATGGAAATCTTTTCATATCTTGGAATGGAAGTGACTTTTGTGGAGACGGAAATGTCGGCCATTATCAGGTCTGTTGGCGACAATCCCGGAGGGGTTTTTGTTAATTTGGGTGCGGCCACCTGTGACATTTCTATTGTTTCCGAGGGCAACATCTTTCTGACCCGCTCGATTAAAAATGCCGGTATTACTCTCACCCGGGCTATTTCTCAAGGGTTGGGTTTGGATTTGAGCCGAGCCGAGGAGTACAAGAAGGCGTATGGTTTTGAAAAAAGTTTTTTGGAGGGTCGGGTAGCTAAAACCCTGGTTCCCATTCTTACCCTGATGATGGACGAAATTAAAAAAGCTATTCAATTTTACCGTGACGATTTTGAGGGTGAGTCTCCCACCAGTGTTTTTATGACCGGCGGAACGTCTTTGACACGGGGAATCATTCCTTTGGCAACCGAACTTTTAAATATGGAAGTTTCTCTGGTTGATCCCTTTGTTCGCTTGGCCGATTCGGAAGTCAAAAAGACCCTGTCGGCTTACAAAGCGGTTTACTCAGTGGCCTGTGGTCTGGCTTTATATGAAAACGATTAACCTTATTCCCGTTAAATGGAGTAAAACTGGCCGTGAGTCTTTGATAAAAAAAAGGCTTTACTTAACCAATTCCATTTTGTCGGCTGTAGGGATTATAGTTTTGTTTGCCGGTGGCCTTTTTTATTTTTGGAAAAATACCGAGTATCGGACGATGGTGGCCAAAAACAAGAAAGTTGAAGAAAACCTTCTGCAAATTGCCACGCAAGACCAAAGTTACAGTTTTTTGAAAAACCGGTTGGGGTCGATAGTGGAAATTCAAAAAAACAAAACCAACGACTTCTTTTTTTTAATTCGTGATTTATTGCTGGCCAACGAAGCCCAACCCCATCTTTCGGAGTATGAGATTTCTGCCTCCGCGGCCAAGATTACTCTCGTATTTCCGGACCCGTTGAGTATCGACACTTTTTTGGAGACGACTAACCAGTATGGCTTTAGATCGGTTGTCGTCGACAGTCTGGAAAAAGAAACCGGTGCTTATAAAATGAAAATTGACATTACAAAGTAATACTATGCTATTTTTGAAAGAGCTGGGAAACAATCGTTTGTATCCTATTTTCATCCAGATTTTTTATGTGGTTTTAATTTTTGTAACGGTTGTCGCCGGCGGTTGGTTTTTGATTGGGAAGATTCAAGCTGTGAACGGCTTACTGGCTACTGAGACCGAAAAATACCAAACCGCTTCGGAAAAACTGAATTATTTAAATACTTTTCCATACGACACGGGAGTTTTGCTACAGAAAGTGGCCTACGTTTTACCTTCCACGGAAGCTTCCTTTGTGGCCCTGTCAAGCTTAAAGGCTAAGCTGGCCGGCGACGTGATGCTAAACGAACTGACTTTGGGTGACGACCAGAAAGGGTTGACTGTTTTGTCGGTTGAAATTGCGGGCAGTTCGACTTCGGTTTTGAGTTTCGTTTCGTCGGTTTTGGAGGGATACCCTGTTTGTGATCTTTCAAACTTGGAGTTTGACGCCGGCTCCGGAATGTATAATTTGAATTTAAATTTTTATCATCAAAACACGCCAGATGAAACAGGGGCCCCTTTTGCAAAATTGACCTCTAATGAAGAAACTTTGTTAAAACAAGTCTTGGGGGTGTCGGTTTCCGGTGGGAGTGGGGTTAGCGCCCCGTCTTCATACTCTCGGGACAACCCGTTTTAGTTTACTGTTTGGCTTCTTCTTTGTTTACAAATAAGTCAAGATACTTTCTGTACCAGAATTCCCTTCCATATTCGACATCTTTGTCTCTTTGTTCAAGTATCTCCAGCTCCATGAGTTTTTTGACTAAATCGTTGGCTTGGGGGCGAGAAAGTTTGGTCCATTCCTCAATTTTTCGTACGTTGACAATGGGTTGTTTATAGAGATTCTCCAAAACTGTCATACCGGTTTTTGTTCTACGGCCGAGGGACTGAATTTTAATAATATCTTTTTGGTGTCGGACGTTTATCTTTTTTGAAACTTCTATTGCTTCTGTGGCGATTATAGCTACACCATCTAAAAAGAAGTCTAACCAGCCGGAGACATCTGCTTTTTCTTGATGGTAGGTGTTCAGGGATTGATAGTAAGTCTTTTGGTTATTTAGAAAGTATTCCGAAAGATAAAGAACGGGCCTTTCCAAAATCCCAAGTTTACAGAGATAAAAGGTGGTTAGTAGCCGTCCAGTTCTTCCGTTACCATCTAAAAAGGGATGGATTGTTTCAAATTGAGCATGTGCTAAGGCTGCCTTGATAAGTGGTGGGTATTCATCTGTGGCGTATAGAAATTTTTCGAAGTCGTCGAGACAGCGGGCCATTTCTGTGTGGGTTGGTGGTACAAAATCAGCGGTGCTGGGAGACCCTCCACCTATCCAGTTTTGAGAAACTCTAAACTCTCCCGGCGTTTTTCCTGGGGCGTCAACGGTGCCACCGATTAACACTTTGTGAATTTCTCGAATAAACCGTAGTGATAATGGAAGTGTCTCCAGTCTTTTGAGACCATATTCCATCGCGTGAATGTAGTGAATAATTCTCTCCACGTCTTTAGGGAAACGACTTTCGATTTGCGCCTCACTTTTAATGACGTCGATAATAGTTGCTCGAGTGCCTTCAATTTCGCTTGATCTGGCTGCTTCCTTGCGGATGTACATAAAGATAAAGAAATCAAGATCGGGCAGTAGTTGGGTAATGCCGTCCAGTTTTCCCAACATAAGGGTGGCTTTTGCATGAAGCTGTTGAGTATTTGAATTTAAAATAAGGTGTTCTTTTGGGGGAAATTTATTTGGGATAAAGGCCTTATACCCGCTGGGTTGTTGGACAAGCCTGCCTACTCTCATATGTAAGGATTATATCAGTATACCCTTACATCTGTCAAGGGGATGTAAGGATTGGTTTTAGGCTTGTACTTCGGTCAAAATGAGGTTGACTTTGATATGCTCCAGGGTGGCTTTTATTTTCATGATGTTTCTGATGGCTTTGATAACCCGGCCTTCTTTGCCAATGATTTTTCCCATGTTGTCTTTGATTACTTGGATGTTGTATTCAACATAGCCCTCCTCCTCCCGCTTTTCAAAAGTGGGGGTGTCGTCCGGGAAAATGCCTTTAAGAATGAATTCCAGCAGTTTATCCATTTATTTTTTTTCCAGTAATTTTTTTAAAGAAGGTGAAACCTGAGCACCCTTTTTGATCCAATAATCAATCCGTTCCCGATTGGCCGAAAAGTCGTTCTTGATTTTTGACCAAATACCCAGATTTTCCAAAGCTTTACCGTCGTTTTTACTTCGGGCCTCCATGACAACAATTTGAAAAACGGGTTTATTGGCTACACCTCCACGAACCATTCTGATTTTCAACATTTCCGTTATTTTACCACACTTCCAGGGCTTTTGAAGCAGAGTTTTGTTCGGCTTCGGCTTTGCTCCGGCCCACCCCGGTGATTACTAGCTGGTTGTTGACGTAGACGCCAACTGTAAAAGTTTTACTATGGTCGGGCCCCACCTGACTCACTATTTTGTAAATCGGAGCCGGGAGATTTTTTGCCTGGACTTTTTCCTGAAAACGGCTTTTCGCGTCTTTGAGGGGATTTTTCCTGATTTCTTCGAGGTCAAAAAGAACGTTGTCGGAGATAAAGGCGGAACATTTTTCTGCTCCCAAATCAATGTAAATAGCGCCAATCACGGCTTCCATGCAATCGGCTAAAAGTGAAGGGTTGTCCCTCCCCCCGGTTTCTTCTTCGCCTTTGGATAACAAGATGGCGGTACTTAAACCGATTCGTTTGGCGCAGAGGGCCAGGTGATCGGTATTAACCAAGTTGGAACGGATGACAGTCATGAAGCCTTCCGGTTTGTCCGGGTAGCGGTCAAAAAGGAACTTGGAGACAAACAGTTCCAAAACCGCATCACCCAAAAACTCCAACCGTTCGTTGGTAACGGCAATACTTTTGTGTTCGTTAATCCACGACCGATGGGTCAAGGCCTCGACAAGAAGATCTTGGTTGGTGAAAAGTGATTTGATGTCGTTAATGATGGTCATGGCTATAAATGGTTCCCAAAACTCCGTTGACAAAGCCACCGGAGCTGTCTGCGCCAAACTCTTTAGCCAGCTCAACGGCTTCGTCAATGATTACTTTTTCGGGTTCTTTACCTTGTTTAATTTCATAAATGGCCAGACGTAAAATAGCCAAGTCCACCGGGTTAATTTTGGTAATGGGCCAAGCCGGCGCATTTTTGACAATCACCCGGTCCAGTTTTTTGACGTCTTTAATGATATCCACTACCGGGCCCAAATACTTTTGTTTGGGATTAAAGGAATAAGCAAAAAGGTTGGCGACAATCTTTTTTCTTCGGTTATGTCTGGGGTCAGTAGCACGTTTCATGGTCAGAATTTGCCGCAGTGCTTGCAGGCGGTATGGGCAATTCGGAGTTTGCCGCAAGACTTGCAGGCCACAAAATTAGGCAAGGTCAACCGGTTGCTGGGCGCATTTCGGCGGATGCCGGTTCTTGCGTGTGTATGTTTCTTTTTCGGTAACGGTGTCATATGGGAGTATTTTACCGCAAATTACTGTAAACTAAAAGAGTGAAAAGGATTTGGTTCCTATTGGTTTTGGTGTTCTTTTTTCTTCCCAATCCGGCCTTGGCCACCGTAACTCAGGACAATACGGCCGGAACCTATACCAACGACTTCAACACCGTTGCCGGTACTTCCAGTACCTATCGGATGGGGATTGATATCTCATCGGGTTCTTTGAAATTAAAGAATTCGGGGGGTACTTATACCGCCCCTTATTACACTACCGGGTATGTGTATACATCGACGATTACGCCTTTATTTATAGCTAAATGGGGGACAATAACTATTTCAGCCACCAC
>DAIPJT010000088.1:0-1520 GCA_036770125.1 Patescibacteria group bacterium | reverse complement strand
AGAAAATTTCAAAACATATTTTAAGTTTACTGAAAACTGAAAATACCGTTAATGAGAGGGGTTATTCGTGGGCAAAAACACAAACGTGGGGTCGCGTAATTAATATTTACGAAAAACTGTGGGGGATGAATAAGTTGTAGTACAATAAGCTGTGGGGGTAGAAAAAATTCAGACAGAAAAGCATAGACAATTATTGTTGAGTAAAACAAGGTTTGAGATGCCACCGAGAAAGCCTTTGAAAAGTGTTGAAAATTTTCACAAAAGAAACGAGTTATTGATGGCCGCTTTGACCCCAAACCAAAGAGCCATAATGGACAGGGTGGTTTCGGGTATGATGACTTCGAGATGAAAACCTCAGTTTGTATAACGGTTAAAAATAGCCAGGAAGAGGGACTGGAAAAGTTACTTCAGGCATTAAAGAAACAAACCAAGAAGGTGGATGAGATAGTCGTTATTGATGGAGAGAAAACCAAAACTACCATTGCTCAGGGCAGAAACTTGGCAGTCAAAAAGGCCAAATATGAGATCGTTGTCATGACCGATGGGGGATGTATTCCTCACCATGACTGGTTGGCCAAAATTACCAAACCATTTGAAACCGGTGCCCAGGTGGTGGCCGGCTTTTACCGAATGACCGGTGGTAGTTATCTGCAAAAAGCCTTCATGCCCTATGTAGGGGTCACCCCTGCCTGCGCAGGCAGGCCTGGGACCTATAACATTAAAACCTTCCTGCCTTCGGCCAGATCAATCGCTTTTACCAAAACCGCGTGGAAAAAAGTGGGTGGTTTTCGTGAAAATTTGAGTGGGGCAGGGGAGGATACGGCCTTTGCCCACGATCTTTTGGGAAAACACATTCCCATCACCCGGGTTAAAAACGCTGTGGTTGATTGGCAGGTACCAAAAACATTTAAAGAATTTTTTGTCAAAATTGCCAATTACGCCAGGGGAGACGCACAAACCAAAATCTGGTATTATCACGGTCTTTTAAAGATGTCGCACAATCTTAAGATACTTTCAGTATTTTTACGTTATTTAATCTTTTTATCTTTCTTTGTGCTTGGTTTTAATACGATAGGCGCCCTACTCTTAATTTTATATTTTATCTGGGTCGTCTATAAACACCGGCTTGTGCCAATGCCCATCCAAAGCAGGGTATTGTTGCCGGTGGTACAGCTTATTTCCGATTGGGCAGTGATGGTGGGATTTATTTTCTACCATTGTTATTTTCAACAACCCTAGCGCACGATATTACCTGGTGAAATTTTGTCCCCGCTTTGATAACCGGTTGAAGAGGCCCCTTGTTATGTTGCTGGCACCCCAAACAAGGCTGAGGGAGAACTATGGAGTACAACTCGGAATTTTCGGCAGTTTTTCCATTTGTGGCGGAAAATTCTATGAATCCGTTTGGCTGATAACAACGAACCTTTAGTTTATCTTGATTCATAAAAGGGTCTTTTTTAAACTCTCCACACTTTCCCAGTCGTGAATTGAGATCGGAGCGGGCTTGTACTTTTTGAGAG
>DAIPJT010000019.1:2175-7958 GCA_036770125.1 Patescibacteria group bacterium | reverse complement strand
TCATACTGCAAAACCGGCTTAACTTCTGGTGCTGGTGCTTCGGCCACGGCCGTCTTGGCACTGGCAGTTTGCACCCCTGTGGCTACACCTTGCTTAGTGCCAAAAAACTGGACGATAACCGTTGTGTCCGCTCCGGCCAAATCTCCTTCTACCACGGCAATACCGATTTCCGAATATTTGGATGAAAGCAAGTTTTCGCGATGTGAGGGTGAAGCCATCCAGGCCTCCACGGCTGAGCCGGCATTCGTAAAATCCCGGGCCAGGTTTTCTCCGGCATAACGGTATTTATATCCTGCATCCGTAAAAAATTTCCAGGGTTGGGTGCCATCCGGTGCCACGTGAGCCCAGTAGTCACGAGCCAGCATGTCGGCCCCTTTGGCTGTCGCCCCTGATACCAACTGTTGGTTCATAGATAGAGGCGACAAGCCGTTCTCAGCTCTTTTTTCGTTGGTCAACCGAACCACTTCCTCAACCGAGATATTGGCCGCATAGCCCAAAATCTGAGGCATGACCCCTGAGCCCAGTTTCAATCCAAACTGGAAAAGCAACAACAACAAAGATAAAGCAATCAGACTGGAGGAATGCAATAGCTTGGCCTTTTGGTTATTGGTGTGGTGGGGAATAAATAAGTGTTTTAGGGTAGCTATAAATTGCATTATCTCATCTTACAACACCGGAGTAGCCACCACAATAAAACGTTGACTGTCAAAGATACCCGTACAGGTAAAAAGCGTTAATCTTTCTGAATCGGTGGGTAAAACATAATCCACCACATTCGGCTTGACGGTAATCATCTCTGAAACTTGATATTTATAACCCCGGCCATCTATCCCTGTCAAAATAATTTCATCCCCCACCACTAGCCATCTTATCGGACCAAAAAGATGCTTGGTGTTATGGGCATATAAAACAATGTTTCCACCGTTAATTTTAGCCGATTGATTGAGGTGACCAACTGCAAATTGAGGCACTTCCCAAACACCATTTTTGATAGCCACCGTTTGTACTGGTAAATCAAGGCCAACCTTACTAATTGCTATTCTCTCGATATCAATGCCAACAGTTATCTGGCTTTGAAAATCGGCCTTGTAAAAGGAAAGTTTAATTAATTGGGAAAATCGCCAAACAAAAAATATAAAAAGAAGACTTAACCCAATTTTAAGACGCATTTTTTTCTAATACTAAGTGCTGTAAAAATTGAACCCAAGGTAAAAACCACATTCATTATAGCATCCTCAAAAACACCGGTACCGGCTAAGGTAGAAGCGCCCAAAACCTGTCCACCGGTGCCAGAGTCGGAACCGGTAGAGACGTTGTTTGACGGGTCCCCAATCGCACAACCGTTTTTAGCTCTAATCTGAAAACAACCAGAGGTAAGACCATTAACGGTGTAGTTGTCCACATTCCCGGTATCCACCACCGAGTAAAGAAAATTGTCGCAAGTCGGGCCGTAAAAAATACTGTAACCGGTAGAGGCTCCTGTAACCTTTTCCCAGGTTAATTTAACTGAATTTCCACCAACGCTCATGGCTGTTTTCAAATAAGGAACATTTGGAGTCGTGTCTGTACAGACACTTGGCCCCGGATCGCCACCTCCCGGACCACCGGTACCGGAACTATTGGTCGGAACCGGTGTCCCCAAAGGGGAGTCCTCCGGACTCGGGCTTGGCGTAACCTCCGGCGTCGGCGTTGGACTCGGTACTATTGTCGGACTCGGTCTCGGTGGCCAGGTTGGACAAGTTGACGGACATGGTTCGCAGGTTTGCGCCTGAACGTTAAAAAGTTTAGGTTTAACAAATATAAAGATTTTATAAAATGACAGAGCCAAGACAATAGCCATGCCAACAGTAATTACTATTTTATTTACGCCATTCTCCCACCTGGTTTTCCCCCGCCAAATTCTTGAAAGGATATAAGTGGATAAAACCAAAAGCATTAAATAAGGCCAAACATTGGCCTGGTCTTGAGGGCAAGATCGAACAACCGTTTCCGCCCCCAAAACTTCCTCGCCATCTTCAGCCGCCAAAACTTCCGTGACACCCGCCGAAAAACGCACCTTCAGCTTAAAATCCGTCCGCGACTCGTTAGACGAGATCCCTGTGCCGTCATTGGCTTTTCCATAAGCCTGGGCTACGGTAAAGTAGGCCCCGGCGGGAATTCCATTCCTGGGCAACTGAAAACCAAAAGATAAGGTTCCCCCCTGTCCGGCCGGAATGGTTCCCAGAGGAAATTCGGCCACAACCATATCCACTCCGTTACCGACCAATTTCTGAATTAGACGGGTTTCGTAGGAAGGCGTGTCGGAAGTGTTTTTCACCGTCACGTTAAAAGTTACCGTATCACCACTATAGACAAAGTCGGCTACATTGTTGGCGGATGAAATTTCCAATGCCGGTTGACGGTGGTCTATCCCGTCCGAATCGTCGGCCGGTACGTAAACCTTCATGTCTACCGAAGCGGTGTTATTAAAAGTGTTGGATTCCGAATCCAAAGAAAAAACTGTCGCTTCGGCTCTCACGGTCCGACTCTTTTCGGGTGTGGCGGCTGACGCCTCTTTAATTATACCCACTCTTTGCCAGAAAGAAACTTTTTCTTCAAAAGAAAAGTCGGATTGAATTTGAGCTTGCACTTCAACCGTCCTGCTTTCACCGGCGCCAAGAGGACCAAGACTCCAAACCGTTTCCCCCAAAGCTTTAATCTCGTCAGGCAAACTAAGTTTAACGGTCACCCCTCGGGCCTCGTCCTGTCCTTTGTTGTTAGCGGTCACATAATAAGTAAAAGTCTCACCCGGCTTTTTCTGACTTTCATTGGTACCCAAAGACACTTCCACATCCGGATAGGCAAAAACTACGTTCCCGCCCCAGTTACTGATATTCAAAAAACCGACAAATAAATGGCTTTTAAATAAATTGGCATTAACCAAATTAAAAATGTTACCGGCAGCGCGGGAAGAACCGGTTTGGACTCCTGAGTTATTGCCGGAAACGGCAGCCACTTCCAAATTAGTCCCTGTCTGGGCTTGATTATCGTTGGTGATACTTGGCCCTACACCTCCCCCGACTCCCACCGAAGTTAGACTGTACAAATGGGTCACTTCATCTTGAGTAAAAATAGAACCGGGTGTTCCCCAATTCAAAACTTTTCCGGTCCAGCCACCCAAATTATTAATCAAAAAGAAAAAGTGACTGGTATAGTAAAGGTCCAAATTAGCCATGGTAATGTTGTTGGCCGCTGAAGCAGCGTCTCCGGTACCACTTGAAACTGCTTCAACCCCAAGGGTATCGGTCACGGTAGCCGTATTGTCACTCGTTGTTTCAGTAACTCCACCACCCGTTCCGTTTTCAGCCACAAATTTTTCCGGGTTAGGTAAAATCAAATCACTGCTACCGGAACCGATAAGATTAACAAAAGCAAACAACAAGCGTGAGTCAACCAAGTTGGCATTAACCAAATTAAAAATATTGCCTAAAGCCGTCGAGTCACCGGTTGTCATAGCCCCTCCTTCACCTCCGACAACCGTATTATTTCCGGAAACAGCTTTCACCACAGCGTCATTTGTCAATACGCCATCATTGGTATTCTCAATGCTGGTTTCCTCACCGGTTACTCCCAACTGCTGTTGCAATTCGTCCCATAAAGCGTTTAAGTCAAGCGTTTTGCCTAATTCGTTTAGGTCATCCAAAGTCAACACCTTAAACCCCGAATTAACAAAATTCAAGTTTAACAAATTAATCAGGTTCAAAAGAGCCACCGCGTCTCCCGTTTCCAATTGGGCAAAGCCGGAACTAACAATCTGACTGTTGCCGGTCACTGCCTCCACCACCACGGTGTTGGTTAAATCCCCGTCATTTTTATTAACGATTTCCAGACTTTGACCTTCAGCGGGGTTTCCTTCAACCACATCAACGTTAACGGCGTTTCCAACCTCTCCAATAGCTTGGGCGTTACCCGTCAGCGCACTGACATCCTCATCGTTAACAATCTGGCTTTCCCCCGACACGGCTTCGGACATCACTTCAACTACTACCTCGCCTGTATTTTCATTCTCTATCACTATCGGAGCAGATGATGGCTCACCTGAAGGGTGTGGGCTTTCTGCGGGGATAACTTCAATGTCAACATTAGCCACCACATCAGACACTACTTCGCTGATCGCGTCTCCGGTTTGAGCTGTTGGTTCTTCAATTACTTCTTGAGCCACAACCATCCGAACAGCAATAGGATTAAAGGTCAGCCAAAAGACTAACCACAAAGTCATTACTTTTTTCAAAAACCTTTTATTTATTTTTAACACTCAAACCTTTCTTTTTTTGTCCTCCCGGGGGGATGCCAGATGGCACCCCCTCGGAAAAACATTTACTAGCCCTTAACTAAAAATGAAACATTGGGGTCCAGCTAGTATTGACCACCACAACACCAATCGCATGGGAATCGGCATTTCCGGTAGATAATTTCTCCACCTCAATATCGCCCAATCTGATGTTGCCTGTATGAGCCTTGGTAACATCTACGCTGTTTACGGCCTGAACGCCGGTTTCAGCTTGAGCCAAAGTGATATTCTCTACTCTTGCTCTGTTAAAGTCCCAAGAAAAACCACATGATGGACAACCGCCAATTTGAACATTGGCTACTACCACACCATAGGCATCAGCTGAAGCGTCGCCTGTATGCAACTTTTCAACTTCAATACCACCTAAGGTTATATTACCGACACCAGCTTTTGTAACTTCCACTTGGTTGGCGGCAGTAATACCTGTAATAGCAACGGCTTGAGTTGTGTTTGTGACATTAACCCAATTAACTTCGGCTAATGCTGGAACGGCAACTGCTACCATCATCGCCACGGATGCTGCTACGCTTACTAATTTTTTAAACATATTTTTTATATTTTCACCCCCTTTCTAAATTCCCAAACAAATACAAAGATTTTTTGAGAATTCAGGTAAAGAAGAAATAGAAGTATTAACTACAAGAGGAAAACTAATATCGGTGTAAAAACCCATATTTATTGTCGATTAGACAATTCACTCTTCAACAAAAATAATATCTTATTAAAGATGACGACATAGTAGATTACTTTATTTTCTTTGTCAACTGCTTATATGCTATAGGATATAAAGATCCAAATAAAACTCCCACGCTATCAATCAATACGTCTCTGACTTTTGGTTCCCGGCCTGGAGTAAACGACTGATGCCACTCGTCGGAAATGGCGTAGAGGATCGAAAAGACAATTGAGATAGCCACAGCCTTTTTCGATCCAATCCCGGATTGGATTAAAGCACGATAGACTAAAACCGACAGGACAGCATATTCCACAAAATGAGCCGTTTTCTTCATTATGAAATCAGCCAGATAGACTTCGGTTGTTTGAATTACCGACCGTGAGGAAAACCGGAAGATCACCCCCATCCAAACCAACGGTGGTAGGTAGTACCAGAAGAAATTACGAACGTGTTTTTTTGTAAAAAGAAATTCCACCTAAGATTAAAAATACCATACCTGTACCGATAAAGACAAAGGGAATAATGGAATTATTACCTGAATCCTTATCACTTGCCCCCAGCACTTCTTCGGCCGGAGTAGGAGTAACTTCGTTTAGAGAAAAATCACCCGTTTCCTCACCAAGTAAACTCACTTCAGGTGAAGGAGTGGGGGTTTTAGGTTTGGGTGTCCCCGAAGGGGAGCCCCTAGGGCTGGGAGTAGGTGTCCTAGTCGGTGTAGCAGTGGGAGTGGGTGTACTCGTCGGTGCACTTGTCGCCGTCGCTGTCGCCGTTGGTGTC
>DAIPJT010000019.1:0-2075 GCA_036770125.1 Patescibacteria group bacterium | reverse complement strand
AACTGTACTGATGATACGTATCAACAGTACACTAGAAAACACGCTTTTTTTGTTCTTTTTGTAATTCATTGCGGACTACACCCCAAAAGGGTCTACCCTTCCCCACAGCCATAGCTAAAGCAAACTTTTCTCCCAAATGATCCCACAGTTGGGCAATCTCTTCACTTTTAACCACCCTATCAACAATCTCTTTAAATTTTGAAGCGTGTTTATATTTATCCGATACCCAGCCAATAGTAGACATACTGACATTCAACATTAATGAGATTTGCCGATAACTGTATTCTTTGGACAACAAAAAGGCAATAGCAACTCTTTTTGCCAACATCACTTTTTCGGTTGAAGTCAAAAGATCTTCGACAAAAAGACTGACTTGTCGTTCTGTTTTGAGGTTTGCTAGAGTCTTTACAAAAACACTTAAAATTCTTTCCTGAATTTCTTTAGGAACCCAGTGTTTTGACACCTGTGCCATTAACTAACTATATCCCCAATTCCAACTTCTTTGCAATACTTTGCTGTATTGATGATACGTATCATCAATACAGATATAGTAAATACTAATTAAAGCTAACAAGTCTGATGCTTGAAATGTTTGAAAAAGAATATTTATCCGTTAGAGGCTTATCGTGGCCATTTTCCATAAAGGGATCATTCATTATGTAGTTATCTCCATCTTTTTTAAGTAAAACAATAAAGTGGTCTGGTCCAGAAAACAAGCCCGCAATCACTGGCCGGCCGGAGGCCAATTCCGAATCAATCAAGTTTTTAGAGGCATTATTAATCAATACACTAACTCCATTAACAGAAAAAGAATGCTCCAAATATCCAGTCGGTGGCACAAAAGCGCTAGGATTTGTGGCGATATCGGATGGCTTTATATTCTTTCCGTAATGACTTGCCACCATTGCTACAGATGAAACTAAACAACCGTATTCAGCTACTGAATATTTTGATCCACCAAGACCAATATTTCCCCATTGGGAATCTCGTTGATTATAGTAACAACCCCAGTCATTACATACCGTTTGATTTTGTAAGATAGAAGCCCCACCCTGTCCGCTAACAAACCGACGAATAGCCGCCAACTGCAAGTTAGCTTCAGTCAATAGTTGTTGGTACCTTTTTTCATCGTTTTTAGTTATTGCCAATAAGTTGGCCTTGGCTTTCTTTTGGTTGGCCAGGCTGGCTTCCTGAAGTTTTAATTGCTCAAATAATTTTTCCTGCTCTTTTTTTTGGTTTTCATAATTGTCTTTGGCAGCCGTTAAACGCGAGAGAATTACCGCATCCTCATTTTGAATTCTTCGCAAATAAGTGTAGTGTTTTAAAACTGCCGACAGGTCGCCGTTGAAAATAAAAAATAATAATGGCGTGTCCACCCGGTAGTATTTATATTCTTCTACCACCCGCTGAGTGTGAACCACACTCAGCGATTCCACCGAATCCTTCAAGCCGGTAATCCGACCGGCAATCAAATCAATGCGAGCTCCAATCTCTTCAATTCTTAAAGTCGTCAACTTGATTTGCGCATCATACTGGGCAATCTGATTAAAAAGAGTGGTTGATTGCAAATTTAATCTTCTAATTTCCTTTTCGTAATTAGCAATTTCCTGCTGTAACTCTGCCGGTGTCTTGGCCCACAAAAACCCTGCCTGAAAGAAAAGGGTTACAAAAACCAAAAGGAGGGTAATCTTTTTCACCATCATTTATCTTTTCCTGGCCAGTCGGTTCACGGCAAAATTTCCGGCCAAAAAAGAAATGACTAAACCAATCACCATATCGGCCAACAGGGTTAAACCCATAAAAGACAAAAGCTCCACAGGCTTGATGGGAAAAACCTCATAACCGCCAAAATAATTGACAAGCACTGGTGCCCCGTACAAAAATAAAACCGTTGCCGACAAAAAGCCAAAAACCAAGGAAACCAGATTGTAAATCATTGCCTCAAACAAAACCGGAGCTTTGACCGAACTACGTTTGGCTCCCATTAAAACCATCAAATCCAGCTCTTCCTTGCGGGTTACCAATTTCAAACCAATGAGCGATATCAAAGTCACCAGAGAAACCAGACCAAAGAT
>DAIPJT010000087.1:0-1604 GCA_036770125.1 Patescibacteria group bacterium | reverse complement strand
TGGTGGGTGACATGACCCTTAAACAATTTTTCCAACTGGCCGGGGGGGCCTTGATGTCGCTTCTTTTTTATTCCACGGGCCTGCACCCCATTATCAAGTGGCCTTTGATGATTTTGTCGGTAGGTTTAGGAGCCGCCTTGGCCTTCTTACCCTTTGAAGAACGGCCATTATCCCGGTGGATGCTGGCTTTTTTTCACTCAATTTACTCACCCACCATTTTCAACTGGGTCAAAACCCCCAACACTTTAAAGTTTTTTGCCCCGGATGATACCACTTCGGTCGTGCAAAAAATCCTGGTGCCCCAAAACGAAGCTTTGGTCAAAACCGCTCCCGTGGCCAAACTGGACAATGAAGAAAAAACCTTGCTGGATAAAATCACCGGTTTGTTTGTCGCCACCCCCACTCTTACTGTCATTCCCGCGGAAGCGGTGGCAAAAACACCAACAATTGTCCCAATTACTCAACCAATAAACATTCCTACCCGACCAAAAATCATCACGGAAGAAGTAGTCAGTGGCAAAGCCACCCCTTCGGGGCCAACCCCTCAAGCAGGGAACCCGGCTGAGCAAATGGTCAACCCCACTTTTTCTCCTCAAGCCGCACCACCCAGTGGACCCATGATTCCCAACACCCTGTCGGGGCAGGTGTTGGACACCGAAGGGGGCATTGTCGAAGGGGCTATTTTGGAAATCAGGGATATTGCCGGCCGACCGGTCAGAGCTCTCCGATCCAACAAAGCGGGGCACTTTATGGTCGTGACCGCTTTGTCCAACGGCGACTACGAAATCATCACCGAGAAAAATGATTTTGAGTTCGACCCCGTCTCTTTCAAGGCCGAAGGGGTCATGATTCCCTCAATTTATATTAAGGCCAAAAGTCATACCGTTGACCCAAACGCACCCTATACAGGTAAACCACTTATTATTAATTAATCTAATTATGCTAAATATTCATACAAACAATAACATCATTCCCAATTCTTCTGCTGTCATTCCCGCGGAGGCGGGAATCCAGGCAAATGACGAAGCCACCCCTTCGGGGCAAAACACTGGATCCCCGATCAGGTCGGGGATGACAAGTGGAGGACCAGGGGGGCCGGGGACGAAACAAAAAAATACACAAACAAAAAATCCGTTTTTCAAAATTCCTTATCTTGGTTTACCCGACCAACCCATTACCGGAACCAGTTACAATTTCTTACCCATTGCCGACATTATTGACGACGTAGTTTTAATGAAAGACGGCGGGGCTATTGTCGTTTTAGAATCAACCTCCCTAAACTTTTCTTTGTTATCGGAAAAAGAACAGGCGGCCGTGATCTATGCTTACGCCGCTCTTTTGAATTCACTCTCTTTTTCCATCCAAATTTTCATCCGTTCCCAAGTTAAAGATATCAGTAAATATATGGATTATTTAGCCGAACACGAAGCCAAAATTACCAACCCCAAACTCTCTTTGGTTATGCAGTCATACAAAAAGTTCATTACCGATTCTGTGAAAAAGAAAAACGTTCTGGGAAAAAGTTTTTACTTGGTTATCCCTTTTAGTTCTCTGGAAATGGGGGTAGCCAAGTCGGCCGCCATTTTAACCAAAAAGAAAGGTCC
>DAIPJT010000018.1:0-8459 GCA_036770125.1 Patescibacteria group bacterium | reverse complement strand
ACCCTCACTCTCTCCCGTGACAGGGGAGCGCTTTGACCATTAAGCTACAGCCCCAAACTGTGGGCGCTTTAACCACCTTCGGGTTACAGCCCCAGACGGAGTAATTCTACCATTTCTTGTCGGGTTTCTCTACCAAAACCTGATTTCCAGAACTTTTCTAAATCTCTAGCCGACCGTCTATCTTCGGCGATCTCACAGTATGTTAGTTCATAGTCAGTGTTTTTGCGAGTCGTTTTTGTGTTTGATAGGTGCTGGTTGTGTTGTTTCAATCTCTTGATTATGTCTTTGGTCATTCCGGTATAAAACTTTTTCGTACTCTTGCTTTGAATGATGTAGACAAAGAAACTCATATTGGAGGGGAGCGCCCTGCCTGCCGGCAGGCAGGTTTGACCATTAAGCTACAGCCCCAAAAGGGCACTATATATTAACATATCCGGGGCTCCCGTGGTAGCATAAGGTGTGGAAACGAAAGCCTTGACCAACAACGAGGTGGCGGATTTGCTACGGAACGTGGCGGCCGGATATCGGATCAAGAATGACTTCAAGTACAAGTTCCAAATTATTGCTTACGAGCGGGCAGCCGATGCCGTAGAGCATTTGACGGCCGATATTAAAGATATTGCCGACGAAGGTAAACTGGAAGACATTCCCGGCGTTGGTCCTTCCATTGCCCAGCACTTGGCCGAAATAGTCAAAACCGGCCAATCAAAGCATTTTGAAGAGATAACGAGTGGTATTCCACCGGCTGTTTTTGAGTTGATGAAATTAAAAGGTGTTGGGCCCAAAACAGCCTTGGCTTTTTCTAAGAGTTTTGGTATCAGCAAAGCCGAAAACGCAATTGCGAAATTAAAAGATGCTCTCAAAAAAGATGCCACCCAAACAAAAATATTAAAAGCCATTGACGAGTACGCCCGCAAAGATACCCGGATGCTTTTGTCATATGCCGACGGTGTGGCCGAAGAGGTTGTCGAATGGCTCAAAAAAAGTCCTGCCGTCTTGGAGGTTAACACTCTGGGCAGTATCCGCCGGCGAGTGGCAACAGTGGGGGATATTGATATTGCGGTAGCTTCAAATAAATCACAGATTGTCATTGACCATTTTTGTAAATATCCTAAAGCCAAATCGGTTTTGGAGCAAGGTGATAAAACAGCCTCAGTTATTTTGGGCAATGGCTTGCAGATTGACTTGATGTTGGGAGAGTCTAAAGCCTACGGAGCCCTGCTGGCTCATTTTACCGGCAGTAAACACCACAACATTAAACTGCGCGAGCATGCTTTGAAACTGGGTTATAGTTTGTCGGAATACGGGATTAAAAATATTAATGATAAAAAAGAAAATGATAAAAAGGTAAAAGTTTTTAATACAGAAGAAAAACTGCATAGCTTTCTGGGAATGGATTACATTGAACCGGAATTGCGGGAGGGTAATGAAGAGATTGAAGTAGCCATAAAGCACCGGTTGCCCAAATTGGTAGAATTGGCAGACATTAAGGGGGACCTGCAAATTCACAGCAACATAGACGTCCAACCCAGTCACGATTTAGGCCAGTCGTCGTTGAGGGAAATTGTCGACAAGGCTAACAAACTGGGATATGAATACGTGGCTTTAACCGATCACAACCCATCTTTTAAAAATCATACTCCCGAACAAGTCGTGAAAATCTTGAAAAACCGCATGAAAACAATTGAGGAATTTAATACCTCGTTAAAAACGGTTGAAAATAATGGAGTAAAGAAATTGTGCAACAGTTTGGAAGTGGATATTTTGCCTTCGGGTAAGTTGGCCTTGCCCGATGAGGCTTTTGACTATTTGGATTTTATTCTGGTTTCCATCCATTCGGTTTTTGACCAAAGCCGTGAGGTGATGACCAAACGCCTGTTGACGGCTTTGTCTTACCCCAAAGTGAAAATCTTAGCCCACCCGACGGCTCGAAAAATTACCAAGCGGGAATCGGTGGAAGCCGACTGGCTGAGAATTTCCGAGTTTTGTGCCCAGAAGGGAATTGCCGTGGAGATTAACGCCGACCCGATGCGTTTGGACTTGCCTGACTTTTTGGTCAAGGAGGTTCAAAAATCAGGAGTCATGTTTTCTTTAGGAACGGACAGTCATCACGTGGCCATGATGGACAACATGGCTTATGGGGTAGCGGTAGCTCGTCGTGGTTGGTTGACGGCTGACCGGATCATGAACACCTTGTCATTTAACGAATTTGATAAGATAATAAACGTGTCATCCTGAACTTTCCTGTCATTCCCGACCCGATCGGGAATCCATACAAAAAAGACCTGGACCCCGTATCAAGTACGGGGTGACAAAAAGATGCACGGGATGACAAAAAGTAGGGGGGTGATTGATGATGAACATTCTTACAATTTTATTAATTCCGGTTGTTTTAATCGCGGTTTGGGTAGTTAGTCTTTACAATTTTTTTGTGACAGCCAAAACCAGAATCAAGGCTAGTATTCAGGAAATTGGCAACCAGCTAAAACGCCAAGCTGACTTGATTCCCAATTTGGAATCTTCAGCTAAGGGTTACTTGGCTCACGAAAAAGATATTTTTGACAAACTGACTGAAGCCAGGAAAGCTGTTCAATCAGCCGTCAAAAGCGGTGATACCCAGAAAATGGCCGACGCGGGTAATTTATTGAGCGATGTGTTGCCCAAGTTACAGGTGGTGGTGGAATCAAACCCCGAAATTCAAGGGGCTGAAGTTGTTAAAAGCCTGATGGATGAGTTGCGCGATACCTCAGATAAACTGATGTATGCTCGGCGCATCTTAATCGATTTGTCGGCTGACTTTAATGCCAAACTGGTCACTTTCCCAACTAACATTGTGGCCAAACTTTTTGGTTTCAAAGAAGAAAAAGGGCTGGCAACGCCGGAAGCGGGTGCGCATATGGAGGTATCTGAGGCAGAGGTTAAATCACCCAAGATTAATATCTAACTATGGTTAATCCGTATGAATCGGTTGACGCCAACAAACGCAAGAGTTTTGTCGTGGTGAGTTTGTTCTCACTGTTTATTTTTGTGGCCACTTATTTTTTAGCTCAGGCTTTTGCTGTCATCCAGGGTTATGAAATAGGGGGTTTAGGTTATTTTGGTTTGGCCTTGATTATTTCCGGCCTCAGTAGCTTTGGTGGGTACTACTTTAGCGATAAAATAATTCTAGGCATTTCGGGAGCTCGCCCAGCCAACGGGAAGAGTGATTTTCTTTTTTACACTGTAGCGGAGAATTTGTCCTTGGCTTCAGGAATACCGGTACCTGCACTCTACGTGATCGACGATACGGCCCCCAACGCCTTTGCCACCGGTCGTGATGTCAAACACGCCGCCATTGCGGCTACCCGAGGCCTGCTGGATAAACTTAATCGGACCGAATTGGAAGGGGTGGTGGCTCACGAGCTGAGCCATATCAAAAATTATGACATGCTTTTAATGTCGGTAGTTTCCGTGATGGTTGGGACGGTAGCCTTGATGGCTGATTTATTACTGCGTACCAGGTTGGGGAGAAACAGTGACAATGACGACAACAAATTGGGTGCAGTTTTTTTAATTCTGGGCCTTATTTTTGCCATTCTCTCGCCTTTTGTCGCACAATTAATTCAGTTGGCCATTTCCCGCCGTCGGGAGTTTTTGGCTGACGCCGGCAGTGTTATGTTGACCCGTCAACCTCAGGGTTTGATTTCGGCTTTGAAAAAAATTTCGGCTGACCATGAACCATTGGAGGTCGCCAATAAGGCGACGGCCCATTTGTATATTGCCAATCCCTTTAAGGACCACGCCCGTGGTGGCGTTGGTTGGTTTTCTGGTTTATTTCTCACCCACCCGCCCATTGAAGCCCGTCTCGTCGCCTTAAATAAAATGATTTGAGACAGTTGTTTACAGTTGCCAAAAGATGATTTTAGAGTAATATGAATATATGGACAAGAGCGATAAGAAACTACTTCAAATTTTAATTGATGGCCAAGCTCAAATGAAACAGGATATAAGGACCTTGAGGGAGGATATGAATAAAGGATTCGATAGATTGGAAAAACGAATCGATAGGATTGGATTGCAGGTGGCGGAATTAGAAGATGATGCACCGACCAGAGAGGAATTTGATGAATTAGACGGAAAAGTAACTAAACTTCAACACCAATTCCTTGCAAATTAAAACCTCACTGGATCCCGTATCCCTCCAATACGGCGGGCAGGCAAGTACGGGATGACAGCAATAGTCATTCGGTATATGATTTAGGGTAATGATGTATGCTTTTGTGACTGGGGCAAACAGAGGTCTGGGGCGTGGTTTTCTAGATTACCTGATTAACCAGAAATATTTTGTTTTTGCCGGTACCAGAAATATTTCTTCAAAAGAAAAGGGTACGGACTTTTTAAAATGGGTAAAACTGGATGTTTCTGACGACGTTTCAATTGAAAAAGCAATTTCATTAATTAGACAGAAAACAAACAAATTAGATTTATTAGTTAATAATGCCGGTCTCAACAAAGATTCAGCCACCAACAATAAAAAAGAGGGTGTTTGTAACTTGGACCAGCTTGACAGAAAATCACTCAATACAATGTTTGACGTTAATGCTGTTTCGCCTTTAATACTAATTAAAAATTCCTTACCTTTGTTGAGCCAAACCGAGAGTTTTATTATCAACATCTCGAGTTGTCGAGCGTCCTATCATGATGAATTTGAAAACACGACTGGCAACTATGGTTATCGAGCTTCTAAAATAGCCTTAAACATGCTAACTTTTACCAGTACTTGGGATTTGCCTAAAAACGTTAAAATTTTTGCAGTTCATCCGGGAAGTGTTAAAAGTGATATGAATCTGACAGGGACTGATTTGCCCTACGACCAAGCTCAAAAGATAATGGAAATTACTAAAAAGTGGAATAATGATTTTAATGGTAAGTTTTTAAAATACGACGGGAAATTCTACCCTTTATGATAATATGAGGTTAGCAAAATGAGACGGTTTAAAGTTGCGCCTGCAAAACCCAGCCTCACAAGCACAGATTAGGGCTGTATCCTATAGTATCGCATGCCTCCAAGGAGAGACCTTGGAGGCATGAATTTTTTCTCTACAAATTGGGCCTCATTCGGTATATGATTTAGGGTAATGGGCAAAGTAACCGAGGAAGAAATCATTAAGTTGGCCAAACTGGCCAAATTGGAATTAAAAGAGGCGGAAATTGGTAAACTAACAGCCGATCTGGACAGCATTGTCGACTATATTGGTGCCATTGGTGAAGTTGATACCAGTCACATTAAAAGCAAACTGTGGGATCGGGAACCTCAAAATGTCAGCCGAGAAGACGTAGTTAACCCCTTGAATAGTTTGTCGGTGGAGGAAGCCACCTCTAACGCTAAAAACACGAAAAATAATTTATTTGTAGTACCTAAAGTGCTAAACAAAAATGGCTAAAAATAAAACAATAAGAGAGATTCGAGAACTAATCACTGAGAAAAAAATAAGTTGCATGGAGTTGGCGGTTGAAAAAATCAAACGGATCAAAAAGGAGGATCCCAAAATCAACTCCTTTATTACCATTACCGAAAACGAGGCTTACGCCAAAGCCAAAACTCTGGATGACCACTTGGCCAAAAACTCAGACGAAGCCTTGGGAATGTACCCGCTGTTGGGTATCCCCATTGGTTACAAAGATATTTTTTTGACAAAAGGAATAAGAACTACAGCCGGAGCCAAACTCCTAAACGACTATGTTCCGCAATACTCGGCCACAGTCGTCGAACGGTTGGAAAAAGCCGGCGTGATGATGATGGGAAAATTGAACTGTGACGCCTGGGCTCACGGCTCGTCGGGGGAGAATTCGGATTTTGGAGCCACCTGTAACCCCGCCAACCGTGACTTTGTCGCCGGAGGTTCTTCCAGTGGTTCGGCCGCCTCGGTGGCCTCTGACTTTTGCACAATAGCTACAGCCACCGACACCTGTGGCTCGACTCGCCTGCCGGCCAACTATTGTGGGGTGGTGGGCTTAAAACCTACTTACGGTGTGATTTCCCGCTACGGCGTGATTGCCATGGCTTCCTCACTGGATACGGTGGGGGTAATGGCCAATAGTGTTGAGGATTCACAAACTGTTTTTGAGATCCTAATGGGAGAAGATAAACACGATGCAACCCTTCTTCGCCAAGGCTTCGAAGGGCGGGGCACCAAAACGATAGGATTACCCAAAGAATTTTTTGAGAAAGGTTTGGACCCGGAGATCGCTAAAAATATTGATAGGGCTGTGGCGGTTTTTACCAAATTGGGATACAAAATTATTGATGTGTCTTTGCCCCACACCAAGTACGGTATTTCGGTTTACTATATTATTCAACCGGCTGAAGTTTCTTCAAATCTGGCCCGCTTTGACGGTGTCCGCTTTGGTGCCGACAGGTCGGCCTTTTCGGCCGAAGCCAAACGCCGAATCATACTTGGAACATATGTTCTTTCCTTGGATTATCACGACGCCTACTACAAAAAAGCCATGGAGGTCAAAGCTATTATTGTCGATGAGGTGGAAACCGTCTTTGCCAAAACAGCCGACTTTTTATTGGCTCCGGTTTCACCCGGCTTGCCTTTCAAAATCGGTGAGAAGGTCAGTGACCCGTTGTCTTTATACTTAATGGATGTTTACGCGGCCACGGCCAATTTGAGTGGTATTCCCTCGCTGGCTTTACCCTTCGGCACCTCGGTCAAAGGTTTGCCCATGGGCTTTCAGTTGATGGGACCCAAATTTTCCGAACAAGAATTATTTACAATTGGCCGGCAATTTGAAAATTTTGTATTATCCTGCACCCCATGTCATTCCCGCGAAGGCGGGAATCTATATAAACAAAAAACAAAAACCTGGATCCCGCATCAAGTGCGGGATGACAGCAGAAAAGGTGGAAATGACAAGGGAAAAATATGAAAATCCGATTAGAAATATTGAAAGAAAATAAGTATTTCTCTTTTTTGTGGGGGTCACAGATTCTGTCTCAGTTGACGGTTAACAGCATGAATTTTCTGCTTCTTATCCGTCTGTTTGCCGAAACCTCCTCCTCCATTGCCGTCTCCATGCTCTGGCTGGCTTACTCTTTACCGGCTTTGTTTTTCGGTCCCTTTGCTTCTCCCCTGGTGGACCGATTTAACAAACGCAAACTTCTGGCCGTCACCAATCTACTCCAATCCCTGGTTGTTTTGGGCTATGCCTTTTCCTTTGAAAGATATACTTTTTTGCCTTTTTTGGTCGTTTTTTTCTATTCGGCCTTAAACCAATTTTACTTACCGGCCGAAACGGCCACCATCCCTCTGGTAACCAAAAAGCCCTTTTTTGCCGACGCCAACAGTTTGTTTTTAATTACCCAGCAGGGGGCGCTGGTGGTGAGCGCCACCTTAGCCACTTTTGCCAGCCACCTTTTGGGTTTTCAGACGTCAATTATTATTTGTGCGGCCTTGCTTTTTTTGGCTTTTTTGAGCGTTTTGAGATTGCCCCGTGGCCCGCAGGGAGCAGGCCGGTCGCAAAAAATTGAGGATTCGGTGGAGGATTTTATCCTCTCTGCTTTGGCGGGAGTGAAGTTTATCAGAAACGACAAATCCATTTATTACCCCCTCATTTTGATTATTATGATGCAAATTATTTTGTCGGTGGTTACCATCAGCATTCCCCAGATTACAGCCGAAATCATTGGTTTACCCGTTTCTTTGGCCGGGTTGGTCGTTATCCCCACCGCCGTGGGGACAATTTCGGGAGCTGTTTTGGTACCCAAATTGATAAGGCGGGGTTGGCGTAAGATTGTCATTATCAAAAATTCAATGGCCGGCGTTTCCCTTTTGATTTTGGGAGTAGTGCTGGTTTCCTTTTTGGGTAACCTTAATACCAGACTCATCCTCAACTGTTTATTGGTGACCGGCGTGGGTTTTTCTTTTATTGGCATCATGGTCCCCACCCAAACTTTTTTGCAAGAGCATACTCCCAAAGAATATTTCGGTCGGGTTTTTGGTAACATGTGGTTTATCGTGACGATTCTGACGGTTGTGCCTTTACTGACGATGGGAATGATTGCCGAACTTTTCAGCATGCGGTCGGTGCTTTTGGTTTTGAGCTTTTTGATGGCCTCCATTTTTGTTTGGGGCCAAAAAACCAGTTGGGGAGGAGTTACTAACCATGTCTAACTACTTTCCGGTCATCGGTTTGGAAGTGCACATTGAACTATCAACCGCGTCCAAAATGTTTTGCCGGTGTCCGGCCGATCACTTTGCCAAACCCCCCAATTTTCAGGTTTGCCCAACCTGTTTGGGATTGCCCGGTGCCATGCCATACCCCAATATTGAAGCCGTGAAGCGAACGGTTAAACTGGGGCTGGCTTTGGGCAGTACCATTAATGAGCACTTTAAATTTGACCGCAAACACTATTTTTATCCCGATCTTCCCAAGGGCTACCAGATTAGCCAGTACGATTTCCCGATTTGTAC
>DAIPJT010000017.1:0-8794 GCA_036770125.1 Patescibacteria group bacterium | reverse complement strand
AGAATCGTGTTGGCACCCAACTTGCTTTTGTTGGCCGTTCCGTCCAGTTGAATGATAGCCTGGTCAATTTCAAACTGAGATGAGGGGTCTTTGCCGACAATAGCTTTAGCCACGGTGTCGTTAACAAGGCCCACGGCCTTCAAAACACCGTAACCTTTGTAGCGGGCCTGATCATTATCGCGCAATTCCAAAGCTTCGTGGGTGCCGGTCGAAGTGCCGGCCGGGACGGAAGTGACGGCAATGTTACCCGAATCCGACATGGCGGCCACTTCAATGGTGGGTAAACCCCTGGAATCCAAAATTTCTCTCGCCCAAATATTTTTGACGATGCTCATAATTAATAATAAATCAATCGGTTCCCTGCTGTCATCCCGTGCTTGACACGGGATCCAGTGTTTTTTTTGTATGGATCCCCGATCGGGTCGGGGATGACAAGGTATATTTCTTTTCGGCCTGATATACAAATTCACGCGTTCGTTCAATGGCGTCCGGGTTAACAGAAATGCCGGTAATACCCCACTCGACCAATTTTTCCACCATTTCCGGATAAACCGATGGCGCCTGTCCACAAATGGAAGAAGTGATTTTTCGCTTGTTGGCAGTTTTAATGGCCCGCCTAATGGCCCACATGACAGCCGGCGTCCGTTCGTCAAAGGCTGAAGCTACGGTCGAATTGTCCCGATCGGTGCCGGTGATTAACATCGTCAAATCGTTGGAGCCGATGGATATGCCGTCAATCCCAACGTCAATAAAATCATCGAGCATAATGACATTGACCGGCAACTCGACCATCATCAAAAAACGAAAGTTGTGGTTTTCGAACAAACCTTCGGAGGCGACATTGCGACGGACCCTTCGCAATTCTTCAGGAGAACGGACAAAGGGAATCATTAAAGAGATGTTGTCGTATTTGTCTTGAACTTTTTTTAAGGCCCGTAGCTCTAGGTTGAAAACTTCCGGTGTGGCAGAATACCGAAAGGCACCCCGGAACCCGAGCATCGGATTAGCCTCAACCGGTTCCCAATACTTGCCACCCTCAAGGGAACGGTACTCATTGGTTTTAAAGTCGGTAGCCCGATAAACGACCGGACGAGGGTGAAAGGCTTTGCAGAAAATGCCAATCTTGTCGGCCAAGTAGTCAATGAATTTATCCTGTTTTTTTTGCTTGATGGCCTCCTTGGGATGAACACCTATGCCGGCAATAATAAATTCGGCCCGCAAAAGCCCCACCCCATCCACATTTCTATCGGCAATTTCTTTAACTCTTTCCGGCTCGGCCAAGTTAACGTAAACATGGGTCGCCGTTTTGATATTTTGGTGAGTCAACTGCTTTTCTTCAGCAATGGTGATTTTTTTAGCCCCCAAAAAAACTTTGCCGGCGGTGGCGTCCACCGTTACCGTGTCGCCACTGCTTAATTTTTCCAAAGCGTTACCGGTCCCCACAACACAAGGGACACCCAGTTCCCGGGAAACAATGGCTGCGTGAGAAGTCAGCCCCCCTTCATTAGTGACAATGGCTTCGGCCCGTTTCATGGCGGGGACATAGTCGGGAGAAGTCATTTTGGCGACCAACACACAACCTTTTTGGACTTTGGCCACGTCATCCAGGTTTTTGACGATAACCACCTTACCGGTACCCACTCCGGGTGAAGCCGGCGTACCAACCAAGACCGGAACATCATTGGTCAGGGTGTTACCGGTGCCGGCAACCCGTTTGTTTTTTAGGGTGGTAATGGGACGAGTTTGGACGATATAGAGCTTGCCTTCAGATTTGGCAAACTCGGTGTCCTGGGGAAAGAAATAGTGGTCGTGCAATTTTTGAGCCAAGTGAGCCATGGCCACAATCTCTTCGTTGGTCAATTTCGGTTTGTCAACAATTTTTTGGGGAACGTTGACAATTTTGGTACCATTTCCGGTTCGAATCATTTCCTTTTTCTGTTCAACAATCTCTTTGGAGAGAATGGCAAAAGTACTTTTTTGCACGACATAACGGTCGGGAGTAACCGACCCCTGAACAATCAACTCACCCAAACCCCAAACGGCTTCAATGACAATTGTCTCTTTGTCCTGGGTAACCGGGTTAACCGAAAACATCACGCCGGAGACTTCCGACTGGACCATTTTTTGGACAATGACCGAAATTTTGACCTGGGAATGTTTGATTTTGTTTTGAACCCGGTAAAAAATGGCCCGAGCCGTAAATAATGAGGCCCAGCACTCTTTTGTGGCTACCAACAAATTATTGCCCCCTTTGATATTTAAAAAGGTGGCTTGTTGACCGGCAAAAGAAGCTTCCGGTAAATCTTCGGCCGTAGCTGAGGATCTGACCGCTACGGCAACGTGACCCAATAAGCCGGATAGTTTTTTGTAAGTTTTAATAATCTCATGAGTCAGATCGGCCGGGGTTTTGGAGACGATGATTATTTTCTGAATTTTTCGGGAAGCTGCCAGAAGTTGATCGTTTTCGTTAACGTCAATTCCCGACAAAATGTCATTGATTCGCTTGGCCAGGTTATTGGTGTCAATGAAGTGGTCGTAAGCGGCGACGGTAATGGCAAAGCCGTTCGGGACGGGAAAACCGTGATTGATCATTTCACCCAAATTGGCACCTTTGCCACCCACAGAAGGGATATCTTTCTTGCTGATTTTATTAAAAGGAAGAATGTATTGGGCAGTATCCATTACTTCATCGTAACGGTAAACTCATTCTTTTTCAACCATCTTTTCTTTGAAATAGTCAACCCAGGGAATGGGGCCTGGGTCAATTTTGTAAAGAGCGGACAAATAATAGGACACATAGGCTCCAAATTGAATGACTTCAAAGGTCGCCGACAGCTTGTTGTCTGACTTGGCATTGAACTCAATGGTTACAATACCGTTTTGTTTGACAACATCAGCTGTTATTCTGAAACGCTTTTTGATTTCATTGGTGTAAAGATTGGTGTTTACAAAAACAAAAATCATCTCCCGCCGATTGCTTTTGGGATGGGCCAAACTCTCCATCAGATGGTGGTTTAACTCGGGAATGGAAAAGTGTGCCGAAAAAGTCTTTGCGTTTTCGTTGATTTGGTTGTTCCAAACGTGGACTGCTCCATCCATAAAATCGGCGGAGACAAAAATAATTTCTTTATCCTTTAATTTTTCAGCAAATTCACGAGCCAACTTTTCCTCAACTTGGTTCATGGCGTTAACCAAGAGGTCTAATTCGGATTTTTCAAATTTAATCACCCCACACTTTTGGGCCAAAACAAGCTGACCGATAATGGAATAGCCAATAGCCATGCGTGGCTCATTGGAAGGATTATGCGTAGAAATAATTTGATAATAGGGAACTCTTTCGGACTTAGCCAGGTCAATTAAGGCTCCTCCAGTACCAATAGCCATCCAAGGGGCCTTTTTAGCAATTGCATCTTTGGCGTTAGCCAGCGTTTCCTCCGTGCTACCGGAGTAACTAGAAGCAATAACCAAAGAATTAAAGTTAATGTAGTTGGGGAGAGTATAGTCATTAACCCGAAGCAATGGGCTTTTGAGAGTGTTTTTGTAGACGGCTTCAATTACGCGGGCTCCCAAGCCCGAGCCACCCATGCCACACATCACGACATTGCCGGTCACCAGGTAATTTTCGGGAACCATAATTTTATTGGCTTCCTCGTAAGCGTGTGTGCACTGTTGACTTAAGGCTTTTACCGACCCTAAAACGTTTGACTTATCCAAATTTCCTTTTTTGAAAAACATCTTAACCTTTAATTAATGATAGCACCTCATCCCGCTTCTCTTCCATCAGTTTTTGACTTTTTGCTTCCAATGTCAACCTCAACAAGGGTTCGGTGTTGGAAGAACGAACCGTAAAGCGATATTCCGGGTACTCAACCGAAATTCCATCCAAGGTTGAAATTTGAGCATCCTGGTATTTATTCTTTATTTCTTCAATTTTGGCTTGAGAATTAACGACTTGGTTGTTGATTTCACCGGAAATAATGTATTTGTCCATCACTTTTTTGGTAACATCAGACAACTTTTGCGATGAGGCAGACATGTATTCTAAAACCTGAAGGACCGGCAACATACCACAGTCGGAATACCAATAGTCCCGGTAGTAAGTGTGACCACTGGATTCGGTAGCAAAGAGAGCGTTTTCAGCCCGCATCTTTTCTTTGATGTACGAATGCCCAACTTTGGAAATAATCGGAACACCGCCATTGTCTTTAATGGCGTCAATTAAGGCCCAAGTATACCGGGGATCATAAATAATTTTCTCACCCGGGTGTTTTATAAGCATTTGTTTAATGAGAATAGTGTTTAAATAATAAGGTTCAGCGAACAATCCACCGTCAGCGCAAAAGAAAACCCGGTCGGCATCGGCATCCCAAGCAATACCCAAATCAGCCCCCGTACTTTTGACCAAGTCAACCAGTTCAACTCGGTTTTCGGGAATGAAAGGATCCGGCCGACCCTTGGGAAAATTACCGTCTGGGGTGTCGTTTAGGGGAATGAGCTTCAAGGGCAACTTGCCCAACTCCACAATTTTTTCGAAAATCAACCCGGCAAAGCCAAAATTGGGGTTATAGACCACGGTCATGGGTTTGATTTTGGTTGTGTCAATCCAAGTTAAAAGGAATTTAGCGTAATCGGCAACAATGTTCTTGTAGATTCTGACCACTCCCTTTTTTGGTGCAGAAAGCTTTTCGTTGGTGGCGACAAAATCACGCATCTCACCAATACCACTTTCTAAAGTCATGGGGACAACCCCTTCACGAACAGTCTTCATACCGTGCCATTCCGGAGGGTTATGGGAAGCCGTGACCTGAACGCCACCGGCGGTTTGATAGGTACCCACGCCAAAATAGAGCATGTCAGTTGACATCCAACCAACATCTACCACGTTTATTCCGGCATCAGTTATACCCTCAACCAGACCTTTTTTTAGGTTTTGGGAATGAATTCGGACATCGTGACCAACCAAAACTTCTTTGGCGGGTTTAGTAACCGCAACATATGCCTGGCCGATTTGGTAGGCAATTTTTTCATCAATGTCTGTTGGGTAAATACCTCGAATGTCGTAGGCTTTAAAAATGGATGGGTCAACTTTCATTTATTGATATTAACAAACGTGTGAGGGCTGTTTCTATATTAAGCATACCGGTTTTGACGGCAACGTCAAGAGTAAGAGCTTGGTTCGTGATTTTTTTCAAAAGTAGTCCGTCAAACTTATTGGCTTGGGATTGGAGTTTGTCTTTTTGCCAACCAAAAAACACGTCTTCCAAGGTCTTAAACTTGGCCAGATTTAAGTAGGCCAATTGACGCAAAACCATTCCCATCACCATCTCCCGCGGCCCCTCTTTTACAACTGCGTCATACAATGACCAAAGCTTGGGATTATCGGGGGTTAAGTTTTCCAAAAATTGCCAGATAACCTTGCTTAATTTAAATTGAACGAGCTGGACTTTTTTTGAGTCAAACTGCTTGCTTTGGGTGGGAGTCAGGGCTTTATGATAGTAACCAATCATGAGGTGCCCGTGCCCGAGATACTCCAAAAAGAGTTTCAGGTCTGCTTCGGAAGTTACTCTCATCTGATAAGCCAGTGTTTCGGAAAACAAACTTTGACGGGGAGAATAACTAGCAGTGCCGGTTAAGTCCACCAACTCATAAGTTTTTTTGAGGTCGGCCACCAAACTTTCATAATGGCGGTAAACAGCCACCTCATCATCCCCATGTATCAACATACTTCTCACGTTAATATTTAGCTTCATAAGCCCTGGGCTCGTGAAGCTAGAATTTGTTTTAGCCTATCTTTAAAATTACTCTTTCCCCTGCGGGTATGGGGAAGAAGGGCTCCGGAGAAATTTCTTGGGATGTGATTTAACTCATGGACAATGACTTCATATTTTTTTTCATCTGACAACCGGTCGAATTTTTCTGAAACCACCTCAATAATATATTTAGGTCCTATCTGTAAAGCCAACTGCCAAACTTTGGGAAAACCCCAAATTCTGGCAATAGCTCGGGATGAAGAGCCCGTACTTCTCATAAAAAATAAGTCCTCAAAATTGACCCAGGTAATTTGCGATTCATTAATGACTCTCCGCGTGAGAGTCAAGATGTCTGACGCCTCAGCAAACTTCATAACCATACAACTTCACCAAGTGACAGATAGCGACCGCTAAAGCATCGGCCGAATTGTCAAAGTGGGTCCGTTTGTGTTTGGGGCTTTTGACCGAAGCACCCAACACCACTCTGACGGCTTTTTGGACGTCGGTTTTTTCAGCCCGGCCGTTGCCGGTCAAGATTTTTTTGATAGTAGCCGGAGAATACTCGATGACTCTCTTGTCATACTCCTGGGAAGCCATAAACATCACCCCCTGGGCTTGGCCGACTTTAATGGCTGTTTTGGCATTGCGGGCAAAAAAAACGGCCTCCATAGCCAGCTCCTGAGGGTTATAGGTTTTAATGATTTCTTTCAAGGCCCGGTAAATTAAAAGCAGTCTTTGGGGAGTAACGTCCTCTTTGGCGGTTTCGATATTGCCCCAGGCGATTGATTTGGGTTGGTTGTTTATGTAATCGACAACGCCCCAACCGGTTGTAGCTGTTCCCGGGTCAATGCCCAAAATTCTGACAGTTACTGATTTTGCACTTGGTGTCATCCCGTACTTGATACGGGATCCAGGTTTTTGTTTGTATGGATTCCCGATCGGGTCGGGAATGACAAGGGGAGTGTGAGAATTAGTAGTAGGTAATAACTGAGTTCTTTTTGACTTCAACAAGCCATTTTTGGAATTCGTCGTAGATCTTTTGATCTGCGAGAGATTTTCTAATTTGTTCTTTGACGTCTTCATACTTCTTGTCTTTATAGGTTACCGCTTTGTTGTCATCAAAATACTTTTTGATGGCCACTTCGTCGATTACCACTTTATCAGCAAGAAGCTTATTAATCAAAAGGCGAATGGTCAGATTCTTTTTCAAGCTTTCTATGGTTTGTCCTTGCATGGTTAAAGCCGCCTCAAGTGAGGTACCCTGAGCCTTTAATTCGTTTTCAATTGAGGTAATTTCATTGGCCACTTCTTCCTCACTGGCGGTGATATTTTTCTTTTTGGCCTCGTCAAGAATAATCTTTTCGTTCACAATCGAGTCCAAAACCTCTTTGGCCAAACCCTGTTTCTCCAGCTCCCGAAGGACGGTTAGGCGGGAGACAAAATGGTTATTGACCCGAGCCGAGAGAAAAAAACTTTTCTTGGTATAAAGAAAACCCAAAAGGCCAACTAAAATTAAAAAAGCTACCACACGATAAATTACTCTCTTAGTGACCTTGATCTTTTTGATCTGGGTTTTAATTTTTGACAGCCGACTTTTTTTGACGCTTTTCATTCTTTTTGGCAACAACCTTTTTGACATTGGTCTTAGTATTATGGCGGGAGTATATTTTGTCAATCTCCTTTTTGGGTTTGTTCCGAATGAAATAAAGCTTGGCGTGTCGAACACCCTTGCCCCCCTCTTTTTTTACCTTGATCGACTCAATGATGGGTGAAGCCAGAGGAAAAATCTTCTCGATCCCGATTCCGGCTTCACCAATTTTGCGAACCGTCAGGTTTTTGTCGGCCCCGGTTCCCTTGATGGCAATAACCATGCCGTCAAAGTACTGGAGGCGACTTTTGCCTTTTTCGGTAAAGCGGGAAACGACCCGAACCGAGTCGCCCACGGCACAGCTGAATTTGTCGGAAGTGTAAGACAATGACATGAGCTGTATTGTACACAACTTTCCCTCTCCTCGCAATTAGAAAAACCAATCCCCCCTTGACACCATACCCCATAGTATTGTAGAATGCAGGGCAAGAAACGTCTATGAAAGACCGTCTGTTCCAATTTTTTGGTCTTACTACTGCAGCTTCGCTTTTGGCAGGTTGCGCCTTCCCTGATCGTACGATAACCCCCACTCCCGCCCAAGCTGAGGCTACTTTAACCAATCATGTTTGCCAATTGCCGGCTGAAGCTTTGTCTTCCATGATTAAATTGCAGAAAAGCCTGTGTGAATGTTTGCCCGGAATTAAAGTCGAAAAGGAATGGCCCAATTTAACAGCTACCGATGCGGAAGGCAATCAACTGCCGGCAACCAATTACGAAGTCTATGTTTCGGCTGGTGGAAATAAAGTAGTTCCGGCTCTGGCGACCTGCATTGAGGGGAAAAATGGTCAGTGCAGTTTGGTGGATATTAATCCGGCCGATTTTACTTTCCCCCCTTCCGGTTATGCCAATCCCGATGCCAACGCGGTTGCATCCTGTCAGGTTTTGGGTGACGTCAAAGCTTCCGGATTGGAGTTTAATGAAAAAGGGGAAGCTGTCGGTAGAAGTGATTATCCAAATCATTCCATTTTATCCGCTTGTGCTATTATCGGGGAAGATGGAAGAGGGGTAATTGGGGGCCAGATTGCCAAACAAGAGGCAGTCATTGGTGGCCAATCCTTTACAGTTAAAGGGGCTGACGGCAAGCCGGTTTATGAGGTGACCATGGGTGGCCAAATTGCTCTTGAGGGAGAAGTTTTTCAGATGTTTGTTCCTTTTACCCCAACACCGGAAAACACACCTATAGTTCCCCAAGAAACCCCCATTCCTCCCACTCCCAAAGTGGAATACACACTTGATGCCACTGGAAAATTTACTGCTACTGTTGCACCAACAGCTGAACCAACTGCCACTGAAAAAGCTCTAATTGATGAGCATGATATGCGGATTCATTTTGAGGATGAGATGAAAGATCATGAATTTATGGGGGTAAAATTCAGTGGGTCAGTTATCGTTGATG
>DAIPJT010000016.1:4108-10000 GCA_036770125.1 Patescibacteria group bacterium | reverse complement strand
ATTTTTACTTTGCTAGGTAGGCAGTAGGTCCTGAGCGGAGCCGAAGGATCCGAGCCAATTACCGTTACCAGCTCAAGGGTTTTATCCCGCTAATGAAGGTTCAACGGCGTCCGTCTGAAGCCTTGGCGAAAAAGTTGATTATTCATAAATCTTGTGATATATATTGTTGAAAGCCGAAAATGTCACTTAAAGAGTCAATCGCTCAACTTTTTAAAGTAAAACCTCAAATCGTAGAGTTAAACCTTGGCCCTGTTTCAATAAACGTACCTCGTAAAGTTCTTGAACAAGTTCCCTTCAACGATCCGCAACACAATTTGGAGATAGCCAAAAAACATGGAATAGCCCCCATTTCTTTGCGGGAGATTATGGCTCAGTCTCTGACAAATAGGGTAAATGCTAACCTCCGTCAAATAGTTTTATTTGACACACCACCGGTCGCCTATCTGGAAGGTAATCACTGGAGAATCGATGGTATCAACCAACAAGATCGCTTGGTAAAATTAAGTCTTTGTAACCCCTTCGGAAATTATACCTACCGCCAATTTCCCCCGGTTCGATTTCCACTTGACGCCCAAATGTTTACTGGGTTATCGGTTCAGGAATATAAATTTGGATCCCGATTATTATCTTTACAAAGCGTAGAGGATTTATTAAGAAGTGAGGAGGTCCCCTATGAAAGAATTAAACATACCGATGAAAAAACATTTTGGTCAAACCAAAATGGGAAACTAACCAAACTGCCTCGAGGCGAGTCCGCTCCCAGGCTAACAAGGTAGGTCAGTGAAACTAATACCGACCAATAAACAAACGAGGGTAATCTAAAAAGTGTTCTCTTCGCCCACTCAAATGAAACTAAAACTCATTAGCAAAAAGGAAGAGACGGGGGGGATTTGGAGCTTCTATTTTGCCAAACCGGATAAATTTAACTACAAACCCGGACAGAATGTCTATTTAACTTTACCCAAATTAAACTATCCGGATAAACGGGGGGCTACCCGTCAATTTACGTTGTCTTCCTCCCCCACCGAAGAATTTTTAACCATAACCACCATCATCCGTCCCGAGTCGGGTTTCAAAAAAACTTTGTTGGAAACCCCCATCGGTACAGAGTTGGAGGCCGATGGGCCACAAGGTGAATTTTTCTTGGATAAAGCCACCGACACCCCCCAAGTTTTTCTGGCCGGAGGCATTGGGATTACACCTTTTTACTCCATGATTAAATTTCAAATAGATAATCATTACCAAACCCCACTCACTTTGATTTATTCAGCCAAAACAACCGACCGTTTGGTTTTCAAAAAAGATTTTGACGCCTGGGCCAAAAATGACTTTTTTTCTTGGAAAGGCTTAACTGAACGAATTGACAAGACTTTTTTGTCTAAGTACGATTTAACCACCAGTGAAGTCTGGGTTTGTGGACCGCCAGGAATGGTAGTAGACTTGGAAAAGATGGTTAAACCGTTGGCCAAAAGGGTGTATAGCGAAAAATTCACCGGGTACTAAATTCTTGATATAATCTTTTAATGGATAAAAACAAAATACTTTTTGTTGGTGCAATGCAAACTGAGCTTGTCCCTCTAATTAAAAGCCTGGGTGCGACACAAAACCAAAAATTACTAGGTTTTTTTCCTTTCTACAAAGCAACCCATAACTCTACAGAGATTTATATTGTCGAAACGTTTGTCGGTGAGACGAACGCATCTATTGCCACTTTTGAAGCAATACAGGAAGTTGACCCAGATCTTGTTATCAAATTCGGATGTGTGGGTGGCAGCTACGCTGAGAGCAAAAAAGGTGATGTTATTGTCCCTTTAGGTTTTTTCCACAGAACATCCTGGATTACTCGTACTAAAGACGGTGAACCGACAAAAGATTCATCTCTTTGGCAATCGGTTTTTGGTGAGTTACCACATCAAGTAAATAGTCAAAATCTTGGTGGCCTTCCTTATTTTTATCCTGCCAATAAAAAACTTATAAATGTCAGTCAAAAAATTTTGGCGGATTTAAATACTAAAGCAGTTACTTGTTATGTTGGTGGTGGAAACATTTGGGCTTTCAGTCAAGAGTTTTTAAAAAATATGGCAAAAGTCATGTTACCCAAAAATATTACAAATTTTGTATCTGACATGGAATCCTATTCTGTTGCTCATGCCTGTTATATCCTCGACAGACCGTTTTTTGGCTGTTATGTAGTGGCTAGCAATGATTACACAGATGAACCATATAACCCCGAGAATGTTTCCGAACAATCAACATCTTTAGTGTCTTATGCTCTCAAACTAGTAGACGAATTTAATCAATAGGCTGAGGCCAAACAGACGTCGAATCAGATACAATTAGGTATATAATAAAGCCATTGCCCTTTTAGCTCAGTGGCAGAGCAGTGGTATCGTAAACCATCGACGTCAGTTCGATTCTGACAGAGGGCTCAAAATAATCGTTTCTTTTTTTCAAAAAGATGAACAATAAAAAGAAGGGGCTAACTTACATCGGACTGTCGGTCGTCATCATTTTGGCGGCCATCTTTTTGGGTATTCCTTTGATGACCAAAGTAGCCAGCACGCTTTTAAATATCAAAAAAGTAGACTCCCCTATCACTACCGAAGACTTTACCCCCCCTCCCCCGCCCGTTTTTGAAAATAGTGAAATTACCACCAATCAAAAGGAGATCACCCTAACCGGCAAGACCGAGCCGGGAGCTTTAGTCATGTACACCGTCAACGACGACAAAAACGAGGTTACGGCCGATCGCGACGGCAAATTCACCCTTTCCCTGCTCCTGTCTGCCGACGAAACCTCCGTTGTCGCTACCTCAGTGGACGGCAGTGGTAACGAGTCGGAAAAGCGGGGAACGGTAACCATTGTTTTTGACAATAAAACTCCAAAATTAACCGTCACCAACCCGCCCGACGGCAAAAACTTTTACGGCTCAAACGAACGCCAGTTAACCATCACCGGTACGGTTGACGATTCCGAAGCCAAATTAACCATCAACGACCGGGTAATAATCATCAGCCCCAATGGTAGCTTTAGTCATCAGACCACTCTGGCCGAAAAAGACAACAATTTTAACTTCAAAGCCGTTGACCGTGCCGGCAATGAAACCGAGAGTGGCCTTACGGTTTTCTTTTGGCAGTAGTGAAAGCCAACATTACCCATACCCAGGGGTAAAAAAAGCTGTTTTGAAAAAAACTGTGGACTACCAAAACAACTAAAAGTGGCCAAATACTCGGACTATCCACCCAAAAGGCTTGCAAACTTTTTCCCATCAACAAGACCCCCACGACACCGGTTGTAGCCAACAAAAAAAGCAATGACGAGTCGGCTCCGGAACAGGAGTGTGACGCCGTGTCGGTGGCTTCCAAAAAAACAGCCTTGCCTTCACAGTAGTTGTTGTAGCCAATACCCAACAGGGGACTTTGGCTAAAAATCCGGGCAGCTTCCGAATAATTAATCAGCCGGGAGACAACGCTGAAAGTCCGCTTCAGGTTATTGCCCTCTCCACCGCGATTGGGCAATAAACCCACCAGCAAAAACAACACCCCAACAATAACCAACAAACGTTTTAGCTGTCGGCCTCGTAAAAGAACAAAGATCAAGCCGGCCAACAAGGCCACCATACTGGCCCGGGAGTAAGTAAATAAGGTCGTCACCGCAAAAAAGACCGACAAAAACCATTTCTTTTTGGCTAAGAAATACACAGCCGACAAAGCCATAACCAAACCGGCAAAGCCCGGGTCCAAAAACGCCCCGGCCAAACGGTAATAGTGATCATCCCAGCCGAAATCGGCCAAAAAACGCAGGTCGGGAATTGTCAAAAATTGATACCAGCCCAAAAAGGCGGCCGCCAGCAAAGCCATCACCCAAAAACGCTCCAAAAATCGACCGACTAACGCCGACTCTTTGAGAATCAGAAAAAAAGACAACTGAGACAACAACCTCACCAAGTAAAAAAAACCTCTGAGATAGTTGGAAAAACCAAAAACAAAATATGAAACAGCAAAGGAAATAGCCAAATAGACCCCCAACCAGAAAAAAGATTTAAAATGGCGCGACCGCATGAGAGTCTTTAAGTTCAAAAGAACCGTTAGGCCTACCAAAAGATCCAGAAGATGAAAAACCACCAACCAGTCGTTCCAATAAAATTCCAGACGGGTCAATTGACCCAAAGGGAAAACGAGAAGAATTAAAAAAACTAAGGTTTGGTTGATTGCTTTTTTTGCAGTGCCCATGCGTCCCCCCAAGCTAAAAACGAGTGCCAAGTCATAATCATGGCGTAAACCAAACCATGCACTCCGTCACGCCAACCGGCCTTGAAAATGTAAGCTTTAATAAATTTGGCTTTTGGGTACAGGAACACTTTCCAAAAACTGGCCCGCTTGCCCTCCGCCAGATTAGCCTGTGCGTGCCGCTGAGCAAATTCAATGGTTTTATCCAAAAAATCGGTTAGGTTGGTGGCCGTTTGGTGCACAAGGGAATTTTTCAGCTTACCCACCTCACCTTTGACAGCCCAGACCTCGTGTACGCCTCGCTCCCAGGCCCCCGCATCTTTCTTGGCCATCCGCACCACCCAGTCGCAACCTATCTCACCATATTTCATTTGATGACCCAAAAAATAGTTGCGCCGGTGAATTTGGTAGCCGCTTTTTTTAATTTCGGGGTTATTTACAATTTGGATAATCTCATTTTTCAACTCGACGGGAATGGTTTCGTCGGCATCCACAAACAACACCCAGGGGTGTTGGGCTTCTTTTAAACCGGCGTTTCTAATCTCGGCAAAGTTTTGGCCCCCCTGGCTTACCACTTTGGCTCCGGACTTGGTGGCAACGACTACCGTTTGGTCGGTAGATTTGTTGTCAACAACCAGCACCTCACCACAAAAAGACAGGTTTTCCACAACTTGGCGAATTTTCTTGGCTTCGTTTTTGGCAATAATTACACCTGTAACCGGATTCATATTTTCATTATCCCACAAAACTTTCAATCACCCAAGACCAGAAGGCCCCGTAGTGCTTTTGGAAATAGTACTTTCGACTTTTGACAAACTCGGCCTTGTTGCCACGACCCCCACTGGACACCTGGCCGATATGGGTCACATGAGCTTGGGGCAATATGGCAACCTTTCCACCTAACTTTTGCAGGCGGGCAAAAAGGTCATTTTCCTCAAAATACAAAAAGAACTTGGGGTCAAAACCACCCAGTTTTTCAAAAACCTTTCGGCGGATTAAAAAACAGCAACCGTTCAAGCATTCAGAGTGCTTTACCTTGTCATCCCCGACTAGATCGGGGATCCAGTATTTTTTCGATATCGGATTTTTGGGGAACCATTTATTCAATACTCCCAAAACCACCAGCCCTTCCAATATCCCCAGGTGATTGGTGGCCGGCAGATTGGGCCCAACAGCTGAAATTTTGGGGTGCTTGTCCAAGTAATTTACCAATTTAATAACGGCATCACCTTGATAAATCACGTCGGGGTTACTGACCAGCAAATATTCCCCGCGGGCAGTCTTGGCTCCTGAATTTATCCCTGCCCCATAGCCAACATTATGGCGATCGTTGTCCACCACCATCACTTCATGGGATAACCTACCCCACCTAACTGAAGCCAGACAGGCTTTCAAGGCCCTGCTTGAGTGATAATTAACAATAACTAATGAGACTTTCATTGTGTTATAGCTGTCATCCCGGACCTGATCCGGGATCCAGGCCCGCCGATTCGGTGGACAGGTTTTATTTGTATAGACCCCGTATCAAGTACGGGGTAACATAGAAAAGCTGATATCTGCTCACAGTGTTTCTTCCAGGAAAAATATTTCACACCATACCGGGCAAAAAGTTTGGCAATTTCCCGATACCCGCCGTCGGACACGGCAATCACATCCGTTCCAC
>DAIPJT010000016.1:1201-4008 GCA_036770125.1 Patescibacteria group bacterium | reverse complement strand
AGTTTGGCAATTTCCCGATACCCGCCGTCGGACACGGCAATCACATCCGTTCCACAAGCCAAAGCCTCCAGCACTTTTAAGCCAAACGGCTCCCGCCGGTCCAAAGCCAACAGACAAACCGCTTGGTTATATAGGATGGCCATTTCGCTATCGTTTCTTGCTCTTGGTGTCATCCCGCACTTGATGCGGGATCCAGTGTTTTTGTTTTTTTTGTATGGATTCCCGATCCCAACTTCGCCGGGCTTCGATGGGCGAGGCAGGTCGGGAATGACATTGAAGTATATTTCTTTTACAGAGATACCTTTTCTTAAAAAATACGGTCGTAATTTTTCAAGTCGATCGTGTCCATCGATGTCATTTTTGCCACCAACAAACAAGACAAATGGTTCTTTGGCTATTCCAAGGGGTCGGAAAACCGAGGTGTCCACCCCCGGATAAACCACGTGGGGGTTAACCCCGTAACACTTGGCAATTTGACGGCGACTGAAATGTGAATTGGCCAAGATAACATTCGCCGACAGCAGGTTCCGCCGATCAATGGCCCTTAAAGCTCTGCGGTAAAGATTTTCGTAAACTTTGTTAACCACCGGCCAGTCGTCGGGTATTTTGTTGGCCGGATCGTAAACCAAACGGAGAGGTTCCTGACAAACATACACCGATTTGACCGTCAAAAAACGCAGCAAAAATGGAGCCTGGGTATTTTGATCCGGATGGACAATACACACGTCACATTTTAGTTTATTTATCCGATAAGCCACATATCGCTGAAATAAATATGAATAAGTAATTTTTACCAAGTCGTCTATCGGTCGGAAACCAACCTGGGGTGGACAGTGTCGGGCTTGGGAAAAATGAACGACTTCATGCTTAACCGAAAGCCCCTTAATTTCCTCAACCAAAACCCGTTTGGCTCCGCCCTCAGGTAAATTATCAAAAAAGGCCACTTTCATACCCGTGTTACAACCAAAAAATCCTGCCCCATTAAAATATTTAGCGGCCACCAACGCGACAATGGGTCCCAGTAGACAATAATATTAAACAAGCGGTCTTTCCAAGACAAAAGGGGCTTGTTCCAAACAATGTTGGTAGAGGTTATTTGAATTTTCTTGTCATTCCCGCGAAGGCGGGAATCCAGTAGGGCCTTTTTTAGCGAAAAATAGGTTGGTTCGTTAATGTGGGTTTTCAGGTTAATCGCACTTCTCATCTCGCGATATTTAACCATGGGCGGAAAATGGTTTCCCATTAAATTATTCAGCCAAATTAATAAGCTCCCGACGGGGTAGGCCCAATACCGGTAAAAATAATCATTGAATGTTCGGTTGGGCTCGGTGTGCAAAAACAACACTCCACCCGGTTTCAAAACCCGCCGGCATTCTTTCAAGCTTTTGATCAAGTCGGTTTGGGTAATATGCTCCGCCACTTCCAAAGAAAAAACGGCGTCATAGGAATTTTTTGGAAAGGTCAGACGGGTCGCGTCCATCACCCAAAAAGTTCCGGAATGTTTTTTACACAAGGCAATCGCGTCGGGTGAATAATCCACCCCGGTTACTTGGTAACCCAACTTACTCAAATATTCGGCCCAATCTCCCGACCCACAACCCACATCTAGGACTTTTTGTATTGGCCCCGTATCAAGTACGGGGTGACGCTCCCAATATCTGGCCAGCTCTTTCAGCCGTCGATCCCAGCCGGCAAAGGTAGCGTAGTATTTTTTGTCGTAAAGAGCCTTAAGACTGTTTGTGGAAAACATATAAAATGTAAGGTAGGGCCAGAAAGCTACCCCCAACTACCGCCCAACCGGCCCCAACCAGACCCCAAAGACCGACCGCCGGGACAATCAAAACGGCCAATCCCACAAAACTAATCAAGGTTATGCGGGTAACCAGCTCTTGTTTTTTAATCGCCAAAAATAACGGGGGGTATGCTCCTTCAAAACTTCGGACCAAGCCAAAAACAGACAAGACTTTCAAAGCCGGAACGATACTTAGCCAGTTATCTCCCAAAAGAACCAAAACAATCGGTCTGGCAAAAAAGAAAATCAGGCTCGCAAAAACCAACGAGGTGACTGTCAAAAGTAAAGTAAACTTGCCAAATTCCTCTTTAAGTTTGGCTTTATCATCCGCCACCTGAGCAAAATGCGGGAACGATACTTTCCCAAAAACGTCCGAGATCTCGGTAATGGGCACCGAGGCAATCTTGTAGGCGTTTTGGTACAAGCCCAAAGCCCCCAACCCCAAAAGCTTACCCACCACCAGGTTGTCCAAATTGGTAAACAGGTATTGAAATATTCCGGCCACCGTCACCCACTTGCCCCGTTTAATGATATGGGTCACCTGAACTTTGTCCAAAGCCAGTTTGGGCTTCGGGTGAATGAAAACTAAAGAAAAGACAACCTCCACCAAAACCCCCGCCCCCATACCAAAGACCAAACCAATGGCCGAGCGGGTCAGCAAACTCACCCAAATCGAGACTCCCACATCCACTAAAGCCGTCGTCACCCGCAGCGCAAATTCGCGCCCAAATTCCAAGTTTTCCTGAAATTTAACGATCGACGGATTAATAAAACCACGCAGGAAGGCAATGGCGGCAATATAATTAATTAACCTGACACTTTGGGGGGAGGTAAAAAAGACAGATAACGGGTTGGCCAGTAAAAGCAAAACTCCGGCAATTAAGGCCCCCCGAATGACAGACACCACAAAAGCCGAACTGACATAATCTTTTAACTTCCCTTCTTTCTGAATAAAAAAAACGTTGACCCCGGTTTCGGTCAAAGTTTCCACCAATCCCAAGGCCATGGTGGCCAC
>DAIPJT010000016.1:0-1101 GCA_036770125.1 Patescibacteria group bacterium | reverse complement strand
AAATCCCCCCACATCCCATGGGTACTGTCAATAATTTTTCGAATTTCCTTCTCCTCCCTGGCCCACTTGACCGAAAAATACCGTTTTTCCTTCTCCACCGTCTCCTGAAGATTACTGAAAGCGTCCACAATGGCCTCTATCCGGTGTTTAAACTCCGAACCGGTCAGGTATTGGTACAACACTTCCATCTTTTCGTCTTTTCCGACGTTGCTCATCTTTTCAAAGTACAGGTGAACCAAGTCAAACCGTAAGGCCAAAGCCAACGGTACGGCAAACTTGCGCTTGGTCACCCACACTCGGTCGCGGTAGGTGAAAGTCGTTACCCCCTCCGGCGCGTTTTCAACCACCAAGACGGCCAACTCGGCCTTGGCCTCCCGTTGATCATCCCGTAGTTTGGCCAGCCACCCCTCACTCCACTGGGCGTTTTTGCTCTCCCAAAGTATCCGCCCGCAAGTTCGGCCCATTTTGTCTTTCACCGTTTGGGTCACATCAGCCCCCCGCACTCCTTTTTTCACTTCACTAATTTCATCATCCGGAAATTCACGCCGAAGCATCTCTTCCAATTCCAACTCCATGACTTCTCCCTGGGTTTGTTGACTGCCCTGGGTGGCTTTCCGTTGGGCCGCTTCCAGATCTTTTTTGAGGTCGGCAATGATTTTTTCTTTTTCCTGTTCTTTTAATTCGTGTTCTTCCCGATAGGTTTTGAGGGCCTGGAACTTGATTTTTTCCTCCTCCATTGTCAATCGCTTTTGCATCTCGACCTCTCGGTCTTTGTCTTTATTTTTCAACTCACGGATCAAGGACAACGATTCGGCCAGTTCTTTCTTGGCTTGACCGACTTCAACTTCCGCCTCATTGCGAATAGATGATTCAATATCCTTTTTGAGGTCACTTTCAACCTCGGCTCGAATCGCCTCGGCAATAACTATCTCTTTCCCACATTTCGGACATTTGATATGATTATTCATACTAGAACTAGAGACAAGTTTATCACCAAAGTCCGAGCCACGCGAACTACATTGGGCGTGTTACAGTTGTCGCCTTCACCAATATTGTGACCGCCGGCCAGTCACCCCTCCAAATCAACACCTTCTATCTTTT
>DAIPJT010000086.1:0-1903 GCA_036770125.1 Patescibacteria group bacterium | reverse complement strand
AGCACGCCGCCAGCGTTCACCCTGGGCCAGGATCAAACCCTCAAATGGAAACGGGATTCCGGCTATGACGATACGCCGGACCGTTTATGTTTTTCCCAGTCACATTTTGAACATCAATTCATGTCAAAGAGCAAAAAACCGCCCCGAAGGCGGCTTTAAAACCAAGTCCCCCGAGTCAGTTTCATTCCATATCTGTCAAGATATATCGAACCATTAAGGTTCGTTATATCAAACACCGTGGTTAGACGGTATAGGGATAATACTAAAAAAAGACCCAGGAGTCAATTACTTCTTTTGGAAGTGCATTGTATTTCAACCGCCCCGGGTGGATTGGGGCAATCCTCCGGCAGTTCGAAACGTTGATCATCATCTCTCCAACTATAAAAATAAAATCCTCTAGAACCCGCTTGAAAATACTGTCTTCTTCCTTGATCTTTAATCTTTCTGCAAGTCCCTTCAGTGACTCCACCCCCTAAACATCTCACTGCTTGCCTCAAGAAGCAAACTTGGCAAACGGAGTTTAGTTCTTCTCTCGCCATATAACCCATAATATATCCTGTTTTTTGCGGGAGTCAATGCCTGTCTGCGCAGGTAGACCTCTTTGCCCGAACAGCCTGCCAAGCCATGGGGGCAACAGAGACAGCAATAATGACCAGAATGACCACGGTAAAATTGTCCTTGACAGCCGGGATGTTGCCAAAGAAAAAGCCGGCCAGAGTAAACAAGAAAACCCAAGTAATGCCCCCAATTACATTGTAGGAAATGAAATGGCCATAATGCATCTTCCCCACTCCGGCGACAAAGGGAGCAAAGGTGCGAACAATGGGAACAAAGCGGGCCAGAATAATGGTCTTGCCCCCATGTTTGTCAAAAAATTTCTTAGTCTCCTCAATGTGACTTTTTTTAATCGGTATTCGGGGGTTAGCAATCATCGCCTCACCAAAAAAATGGCCAATCCAGTAGTTGGCCGTATCCCCCAAGACAGCGGCCAAGGATAGCAAGAGCAAAGTCGTAAAAATATTCAATGACCCCAAAGCCGAAAAGGCCCCGGCGGCAAACAATAACGAATCCCCAGGCAAAAAGGGCATGACCACCAGGCCGGTTTCCACAAAAATCACCACAAACAAAATGCCATATACCCACAAACCATAAGAGGCAATCATCCCCGCCAGATATTTATCAATATGGAGAATAAACTTGATTAAGGCCATGTGGCTATTCTAGAGGACTGGGACTGGGACTGTCCAGAGGTGTTTGCGTTGGGATGGGAATGGGTGTTTTGGACAAAACTTCCAGGTCTTTGGCGTCAGTAATTTTTAATAGTTTCTCACCCTTGTTATACTCCCCCACCGCCAAAATCCGTTTACCAATCAGGGTCAAAAGTTCCAGATTGGATTCGTTATCCAAAGTAATGGCCTCCGAGGAGGTGGTGACCAAAAAATACTTGCCGGTTGTCACACTAAACTGCAGTTTCCCGGTAAAAGCAGTGTTTTTCCAGACCGACCCGCCCTCTTTCGCCGAGGCTTCGAAGGGTGAAGCTGTGGGTACAGCTTCATAATTTAAAAAGGGAATGTTAATCGAATAGCGACCGGCTCCAAAAGCCACTGCAGAAATAGTGGCAGCAATTAAAACGGCTGTGATGGGATGAATTTTAAAGGAAAACGACACTCCCTCTTTTCCCATAACTTTACTCCACCAACGGCGAAAGTAAGTCACGGGGTTGGTCACTTTTACCTCAACCAGGGGCGGCTCAGTGGCGGACATAACTCATCATATCACATTTTTTCTGGTATAATTAGCTTCGTATCGGCACGATGGTGAAGAGGAAACACGGCTGTCTGCAAAACAGCTATGCGAGGGTTCGATTCCCTCTCGTGCCTCAAGAGCTTTGTTGGTGACCCCA
>DAIPJT010000015.1:1934-10301 GCA_036770125.1 Patescibacteria group bacterium | reverse complement strand
CAGCCAATTACTCAGAAGATGTCCTCATCCACCCTTTTGTATTTATAGATCTCTTCTTTGTGAAACCATAGCTCCTCCTCATATTTGGCTTCCTCCGAATTTCCGGAAGCGTGAACCAGATTGTGACCGGCTCGTTTCTTCATATAAGCCCCATACCCTCGCTCAGAAGTAAAATCCCCTCTAATGGTCCCTGGGACAGCCTTGTCACCAAAAGTGTGACCCACCATCTTTCGTACAGTACTAATCGCGTTATCTCCCTCCAAAAGCACGGCTACCACTGGTCCTTCACTCAAAAACATTACCAGCCAATCAGCCATTTTTTTGCCAATTTCCATGGGGTCCATATTGTCCAGATCTTCTCCCGGGTCCCGTCCATATTCTTCATACGTTTGGAGTGCTCTTTCGCCAATACTCTTAATCCATTCCGTTCTACCCACAGGATAATGTTTTTTGACATGCTCTTTATCTACCCAAACCATCTTCATGGCTACAATTTTCAGACCAACCCGTTCAAATCGAGAAATAATCTCACCAACCAACGCTCGTTTGACTCCATCCGGTTTAACCAACACTACTGTTTTCTGCATATTTTTACTTTGGTGAAATGGTGGCGGTAAACGCTTTACCCTCCACAAACAACTCCTTCGCCAATGATGTTACCTGCTCGCTTGTTACCTTGTCAATGGCTTCATAAACCTCGGCCGGGGTACGCAGTTTACCGGTGTAAAGCTCCTCAACGGCATAAAAACCACACAAATCCTCCGTATCCTCCAAAGACAGCGCCAGGTGACCCTTAACGAATTCCTTGGCCTTGATTAACTCTTGGGCAGCAATTGGGTAGTCGCCTGAGGCGACCCCGTAAAACTGATCCAGGATAACCTTTTGAGCCTCGCCACTTTTCTCCGGCTTGGTACCGGCATATGCCCCAAAGTAACCCACATCCACCGCATGATCGGCCACCGGTTTAACGGCATAGGCCAAGCCCCGCCGTTCCCTCACTTCCAAAAAAAGCCGGCTACTCATCCCCCCACCCAGGACGGTTGAGAGCAAACTTTCGGCGTAACGGGTACTTGCTCCATATGGCTTGCCCGGAAAACCGACAACAAGATGGGTCTGGTCGGTTTTTTTCTTTTTCCTGAAAGTTTTGATTTTTGCATCAAACATCGGCTTAACTATATCAATTTTAGCTGTTTTGACCTTCGGCGTGCCACCAAAATACCGCTCGACCAACTCCAAAGCTTGCTTTTCGGTCACCCCTCCGGCCAAAGTCACCACCATGTTTTCCGATGTGTAGAAACGCCGGCGATAATCCAAAAAGTCGGCTCGGGTCATACCCCGCACCGTTCCCTTGGTTCCGGCAATATCCCAACCCAGGGTTGTTCCTTTATAAATTAAGTTTTCAAAGTAATCGCCGATTTTAGCCATGGGTGTATCTTCATACATGGCAATTTCCTGGATGATAACCCCTTTTTCGCGTTTGATTTCTTTGGGGTCCAGCAGGGGGTTAATGAGCATATCCGAAAGGATGTCCAGGGCATTCTCCACTTTGCCAGCCCGGGCCTTGATATAGTAATTGGTCCATTCTTTGGAAGTTCCAGCATTAAACTCCCCGCCAAAGCCATCCACCTCTTCTGAAATGGCACGGGCCGAGAGCCGTTTTTTACTGCCCTTGAAAGCCATGTGCTCCAAAAAGTGGGAAATACCGTTAATTCTCTTGTCTTCTGCCCTTGAACCCACCCCAAACCAGATGGCGCTAGTGACACTCTCGCCCCCCGTGGGGATGACAATCACCCTTACCCCATTCCCGAGAGTCGTCTTTGTAAAATCCATCTTTAGTATGATATCATACGGGCAATGAACAGCGAGGGGGTTGTTAATGAAGTTGCCGCCTGGTGCGTCAGTAATTGGCAGGTCATTGTCCTGGCTGTCGGTGGGAGCGTAATCATAAATATGCTTTGTTTTCCAAAGCAAAGTGCTGACCAAAAGTTCTTTAAGACACCCATTTCCAAGCCCTAAACTCTCACGTAGACTTCGTAGCCTCGTAAGGCGAGGCCTTCCGAATCTGGAAGGCGAGGCCTTGGGAAGCCCTTGGAGCTAGTCCTCTAAAACCAAGTCTTTAACCTGAGACAGGCCCTCAAAATCAACCCCCTTCACAAAAGCTTCATAGCTATTACGGTCGTTCTTTTTTGAAAAATATGAAAGAATCACGTCCGTGTTTATCCAGTCAGTTTTTCGTCTACCAACATAATCTTCAAATGATGATGGATAATCGATTACCAATGTCTGGTAATGAATGTATTTCGATAGATACAACAAGTACTCTTCCGAGTCTACTTCCACGGCCTTGTAGACTCCCTGATACAGCGAGCCGACTCGCTTGTATTTTCTGTTAAAGTACATCGTGTATCTGGTTCCCAAAGAATTCATCAGGGTATCCATTGACCTCTCCTGTTTTTGACGGAGTAAAAAATGAAAATGGTTAGGCATTAATCCATAACAAAGCAGGCTAATTTCATCAAAAAAGTTGTTAAGTTGAAGTCTACTTCTATACTCTTCCCTTTCTCTCCAAGGAAGACCGCCCGCGCTCAACTTGTTTGCAAGTAAGTTATCATCGCGGTAAGCCAAATACTCTTTTAAATATGAAAGAAAAACAGAGATATCCTGCTGATCCTCAAAAATAGGTCTCTTCTCAACCCCTCGATTGTAAACATGGTAAAAACCATTCTCGTAATATATCTTTCTGGAGTTCCTTGCCGGCATTAGTTAACTATATCACTTCTCTGCCTCGTAAGGCGAGGCCTTCCGAATCTGGAAGGCGAGGCCTTGGGAAGCTAGACTCCCACGTAGACCTCGACGCGGTTGTCTTTGACGTACAACACTCCCTTGGGAATCTCGTAGTCACGGGTGAGATTGCCATCCAGATAAATCCGCACGTACTGGTTAGCCGTACAAACAAAATTGGCATGGAAAGGCAGGATGTCAAACGGCCCCACCTCATTAACCGAGGAAACGGCGTTGACTAGCCCCTCAAAAAAGACTTTGTCTTTACGCCGGATTAGGAGTTGTATTTTCGGTACTTGGTTCATCCACCTTTATCTCCAATTTGCCGACAAATAACAAGGCGTCGGGCTCCATGCCGTCACACTCCCCGTTAACAATCCGCATCACCCCATCCACAGCATCACCCAAAGCCACGTAAGCCCCCGTCCGGCCGGTTTGAGATTCCGTCACAAAAAAGGGCTGGGTCATGAAGTTTTTAATCATTTTGGCTCGGTGATAAATAGCCTTGTTCTCCGGCGACAATTCCCCCTCCCCAATCAAAGCCACCATCCGCTCCAAGCTTTCAGCCGTTTTGAGAATTGACCGAGCCTTAATGACTGCCTCATAGTGTTTTTCTCCAACCACTGTTGGTGAAATCATGGAGGAGCTGGAGTTTAACAAATCCACCGCCGGGAAACGCCCCTCCTGGTAAACGTCACGGGATAAAGTAATAATGGAATCCAGATACGGGTAAATTGACTGTACACCAAAATCCAAAAGATCATCCGAAGGCACATAAATCGCTTCAATGGCTGAAATGGAACCCCGGTCGGTAGAGGCAATTCTCTCGTGTAGATTGGCCATCTCGGAATTGATGGTTGGTTGGTAACCGTCTTCCGAAGGAATGGTCCGGGTCAAAACCGACAATTCACTGCCGGCCTGGGCAAAACGGTAGGCATTGTCCACCAAAAACAACACGTCCATACCGTGTTTGTCACGGAAATGTTCGGCCACCGCCACGGCCGAGAGAGCCGTCAAAAAACGGACGGTGGCATTTTCACCCATCGTGCCGTACATCAAAACCACGTCCTTTAAAACCCCCCGGTCAGCCAACTCGTTGTAAAGCTCGTGCCCCTCACGAACACGCTCTCCCACCCCGGCAAAAACGGAAACTCTGCGTTTGGCTTTACCTTCACCGATTTTGTCGTGACCGTCATGAGTGGTGACAATATTGTGCAAAATCTCCGACAGCAAAATGGTTTTACCCACTCCGGCCCCTCCCAGTAGACCAATCCGCCCGCCCCAAACCAGGGGCGAGAAAAAGTCGATGGCTTTAATTCCCGTCTCCCAAATCTTTTTGTCACTGATGACTTTCTTGTAATGGGGTGAATCACGCAGAATAACCGCCTCCTCATCAACCATAATTTTCCCCTTGCCGTCAATCGGGTCACCCACCATGTTCACCACCCGACCCAACATGGCCGACCCCACCCGCACGGCCAGTCTTTCCTCCATGGAAATCACTTCGTCACCACAAGACAGACTTTCTTTTCCCCGCAAAATCATCGTCCGGTAGGTTTTGGCTCCGGATGATTGAAAAACCTGCATCAGGGCACTGTTGTCAGCCGTTTTCAGCACATGGTGCAGTTGTGGATGATCCCCGTCAAACTCAATTTCGGCAATTTGCCCGACCAAAGCTGTAATTTTTCCTTTTATCATGTTAATGATGAATCATCGACTATTAATAACCTCCTCTAGATAATATCGCCGTAACGGTTGACCTTTGTCGCTTGTCGGCCAATCTCTTTTTGATTTTGTTTCTCTCGAAAGAAAAATTGACAATTTTTTTGTCTAAGCTGTTAACGGCGCTGTCCAAATGCATGAGCCGAGCCGCAAAGCGGGCCAACTGGCCCTCCCGAAACACCTGCTCCATCGAGGCCATCATAATTTCCTCCCCAAAAAAGGCGGAGACTATTTCTACGTTGGGTTCGTAAAGATAGGCCAAGGCTTTATTGCCACCCCCTTGACCCTTAATCTCGTCAGAAATTCCGGCCAGCATGTCACCGGAAATTTTGACACTCCCCATTTCTTGATAAACCAAACTTTTAAACTTGGGGTAAAAAACATAAATATCCCGGTATCCAACCAACGATTTGGCAATCGTGTCAAATTTTTCCGCCTCAATCGCGTCATCCGGCATTTTAAAGGGTTCAAAACGGATGTCGGGAGCATAACGCCGCATCAGATCTTCCCCCACATGACCAACAATGTAGATGTCCACCGTTTCCTTTTTGATAAAGTCCAAAAACAAAAAGAAGGTTCGGGACACAATATCGCCATACAGCCCGGCGTTGGCCGAAACAAAAATGGCCGCTTTTTTGGACTTACCCTCCGACACTCGGGCAAAGTCAGCCCCAATTTCACTGGATAACCTCAAAAGACCTTCATAATAACCTCGGGAGTTTAAAGTTTCCTCACGGATTTCAGACATTTTGGTAGCAGCCGCCTCTTCATAGACCTCAACAATCTTGACCATCTCAGTCGCATTCTTGATCTCTGTGGTAACGGTTTTTAAAGTTTTCATGATTTGAAAAAGCAAACTATTTCGTGTTTAATAAAACATTACTTTTGACTTTTACCTTCTGATTCAACTCGTCCAAGGTGTTTGACTCGGTTACCAGAGTATCTACCACATCTTTATATTTTTCGCGGTTCGTGTAAACGGCCAAGATGTTTTCTGCCCCTTCTCCATTCCAATAACCGATGGTTAACAAAGACACTAAAACTACTTGCAAATTGGGCGGATATACGGCATAACCCACCTGATTAAAAAACTTATACAATGAGTCCCCTAGGCTCAAAATGTTTTTGGCCTCCGGTCCCAGTTCCTGACCAAAACTCAAAAACCGCTGCATGTTCTCATGTTTCTTTAAAATTCCGGTTAATTTAATACCAATATCCCGAAAAAGCTTTGGTTGAGTTTGCCGGCCAACCCGGGTGACCGACAAAAAGGGGTTGACGGCCGGACGACGGCCTTTGAGAAAAATATCGTTGTCAAAATAAAGGTGTCCGTCGGTAATAGACATCAGATTGGTCTGGATGTAACCGGTAAAGTCCGCCCCCATGCTCTCGGCTACCGGCAAACAGGTGATTGAAGCCTCGCCCTTTCCCACTTTAAAGCACCCCGCTCGTTCCAAAAGTTTGCTGTGGACATGGAACACATCCCCCGGGTAGCTTTCCCGCCCAGGGAAACGCTTGCCGACTAAAGAAAACTCACGGTAATATTTGGCGTGAGTGGTCAAATCATCCAAGACCAACAATACGTCCAATCCCTTGTCCCGAAAATATTCGGCAATGGTCATCGCCGTATAGGGAGCCAAGAAAATTTCGCCCGGTGAGTCATAGGAGTCGGCCGCCACAATTACTGTGTTTAATTCAATACCGTATTTTTGAAAAAAAGTTTCGATGGCTTTGATCTCTTCTTTCCGTTTACCAATGGCGCCATAGACACAAACCCGACCTAGTTTGGCCTGGTTTAATACTGTTTGTAATAGAAAATGCGTCTTGCCGGTTTTGCGGTCGCCGATAATCAGTTCCCGTTGACCCCAGCCCACAGGTAAAACCAAGTCCACGAGGGGCATGCCGGTCGACATGAACCGTTTAATAGACAGCCGTTCAACAATACCGGTCGGAAAAATATTCACCTGACGCTCGTCCGGAAAGTCGCTTTTGAAACGCCGTTCATCTTTGGCGTAACCAAAAGCATCCAGAGTGTGACCCAAAATCCCTTCCCCCAAGGTCACGGTTAAAGGCAAGCCGGTCTTGGCCACCTTGGAATGGGGCAGGATCACCTGTCGGGACAAAACCAAAATTTCCACCCCATCCCCCTTAACCGACACCACCTGTCCATGCACCCCTTGTTCAAAAGCCACAATTTCACCCAAGAATACATCGGACAGGCCTTTAGCGTGCACGAATGATTCATAAATTTCTACAACCTCCCCTTCCTCTTTGAATTTTTCGATACAGTATTTGTATGTATGTAGCATATTGTTTTAGTTTGTTATAGTTATCACATCACGAGAATTAAATAAGCAATTCCCAAACCTCCACCCATGATCAATATCGTCATTAAAATGTTAATGAAAACTCCCAGCTGAATCTTTTTGGAAGCCAGAGGGTTTCGGCCAATCGCCTCCACACTCGACCTGGCCGTTTTACCAAAATACATAAAGCCAAAAATCACTGAAGCTCCCACCAGTAAAGCGGCAATGGTATACCGCAATGCCGCCATCGGAGTCATGAAAGCCGCATCCACCCCAGACTTTAACAAGTCCAAGAGATTGGCTCCGGCCCCACTTGATAAAATCGCCGGCCGGATACTGATACTGGCTAAAATTTTGCCGGTTTTGTCGGCCCCTGTTTCGTTATAATCCTCCATGGCCATGCCCAGCACATAACCGCTTTTACTGGCTTTTTGGGCCCGACCCTTGACCGTGGAACTGGTAATAAAGTCCCCCTTTTTAATCGGGCCGGCCACACCGGAAACGAGCACATAAGCCTTGCCGGAAGTCATGACTGATTTAATCCCCTCTTCGGTAACATCCAACTGAAAAGAGGCTGCGGGATTTGATACAAAAACACCAAAAGTGGATGGATCATAAGTTCTCTCACAGGGAACATTCCCGGTTTCGGTCGAACACAAGATGCTACCGTCTTCTACCTCTCCAACTACCGGCAAAGGTGCCGCCAAACCGGTTGCTACCTCTTGGGCGTAAACAGGAGTAGCAAGTAGCAGGTAGCAGGTAGTAAGTAGCACCAATTTTTTCATTTTTTCTATATGCTAATCACTATGAACTATCAACTGGTTTTATGTCAATGTCGTTTTACTGTAAAACTTACCCAAATTGCCCTTGACACCTATCAATAAATAGGGCTTAATTAAATATAATAGTTGGACATTGATTAAATAAAGATGTCCAACTTTTAGAAAACACTGGATCCCCGATCAGGTCGGGGATGACAAAGAGAAAAACACTCACTCCCTGTCATTCCCGCGAAGGCGGGAATCCATACAAATAATATATCTGCCCAGATGACAAACAAGTTTAAAATCTCCCAAGCCGCCGATTTTTTGGGTGTTTCCACCAAAACCCTGCGTCGGTGGGATGCGGCCGGCCACCTCACCCCCCAACGCACCACTGGGGGTCAACGCTATTACACCCGAACACAACTGGAAGGTGCGATGAACCACAAAACACAAACCCTTCACTCTGTCATTCCCGCGAAGGCGGGAATCCATACAAACTCTGGATCCCCGATCGGGTCGGGGATGACACCAAATTTTGACTACAATCAATCTTTCAACTCTGTAGCCGGGAAACAATATCAAGAAGCCAAGGCCTTGGAAGAGGTTCGTGCCTCCAAGGTCTCTCCTTTGAGGCACAAGGAGAGACCTTATGGGTTCTCTGTGGCCTCCTTCCCCCGTGCTCTGGCCATGGCTACTTTGATGTCTTTGTTGCTCTTTGTATATGATGTGAGTGGGTTTTGGGGAAAACGACCTGTAACTGATGTAGCGAAAAAGGTCTCTTCCTTTGTGTCAAAGGA
>DAIPJT010000015.1:0-1834 GCA_036770125.1 Patescibacteria group bacterium | reverse complement strand
AGGATGAGACCTTAACCACCTCGGCTGTCCTGGCTACAGCAACAACAAACGTCAACTCACCTTTCCACTTTGCCGTGGATGTGCCAGCCATTTTCTCCCAAGATATTACTGCCCCCAATGTTATCTATAGTCTTACTGCGGGGGATGGTATTACCATCACGGGGGATCAGGACCTGACCATTACCGGCAGTGGTACTACCTGGAAGAGTTTTAAACTGGGGTCTACCACCCTCACGGCTTCCGGTACGGCTGATGTTTTTGAGTATGCCGGGTCGGGATCAGTCTCTCTGGCCTTGGACACTACCAACAAAAAGTTGACGATTACGGGTTCAACTGATGCTTCTACTTTAGACAGTTTGGACTCAACCGTTTTTTTGCGAAGTGACACTTCAGACAGTTACACCTCGGGTACTTTGACTTTTGCCGACGGAACCTTACTTGATTTATCTGCCATTCTCCACAACGACACTGGACTTCAAGGTCTCAAACTACCTCAGAATACATCATTAACGGCTCCCTCAACCGGTGAAGGCTTTATCGCCTACAACACCACCGACAACCAAATGTATATCTATAATGGTACGGCCTGGGCTGCCACCGGCTACTTTTCTTTGGGTGGCACGACCGGCCTGTATGTCACTGATACCACCTATAACTTGGGTATTGGGACTACTTCTCCCACCGCCAAACTGGACGTGACTGGAGCTGTCAATGTGACCGGAGATTTGGATGTCACCGGCAATACTCAATTAACCGGCAATGTAGGAGTGGGTACTTCCCTTTACTGGAACAATACCACTAACCGTTTGGGTATTGGGACCACTGCCCCCGCCTACACCACTGATCTTGTTGGAACTCTAAATGTTACAGGAAGTGGCTTTACCGGCCTGAGGCTTCCCACAGGCAGTGAGGAAAATTATGTTTTGACTACCGATGGTGATGGTAATGCCTCCTGGACAGATACGACAGGTGGCGGTTCTTTTGGTTCATGGACCTTAACCGGTTCAACCATTTATCCTAACAGCACCTCATACAATTTGCTTTTAGGTGGCACTTCAGTTCTTGATTCAGTGGCCAAGTTGGTTAATACGGGCAGTACTTTACTCAAACCCCTGGATGTGGCTGACTTGCCAGCCGGTGGAGCACTGGGAACAGCAGCTGCCACGGTTGACATCTACACTACTTTTAATGTCACCCAAACCACAGCCAGCCAAACTATCACCCTCCCCACTCCCACCTCTGCCATTGCCGGCCGGTTGGTGTATGTCTCAAACACGGGTTCCACCCCTTTTACTTTCTTGTCTTCAACAGTGACAGCAGGAACCACCACTCAAGCCATGTGGAATGGGACCGCTTGGACCTTGGCCGGCAGTAACGCCGGACTGCCGGTGGGTACGGTGAACAACACCACTATGCGCTGGAATACGGCAACCTCCACCTGGCAGGAAAACACCTCTGTCACCGCCACCTCCACCGGCACTCTCTCAGTCCTGGGCACCTCGGAACAATTTCGTCTGTCATATGATGCCAGTAATTATTTGTCATTCACCATTGGCTCAACCGGCAATCTGACTTTGGCCGATTCCGGCACCAACATCGCGACTATGGGCAGTGAGAACGCCGAGTTTTTTGTTCCGACCATTTTCAGTGCCACCGGAGATGTTTCGATAGCGTATGATATAGTTTTAACCAATCAATCCACCGCCGGCCTTTATTCCTACGGCCCCATGATTTTGGAATCGGGGGAGTCCTTTGAAAATAATAATTTAACTTTAAAAACTTACGGCACCGGGGATGTTTTGGCTGACATGGGGGGCAACCTCAACCTTCTTTC
>DAIPJT010000085.1:0-1919 GCA_036770125.1 Patescibacteria group bacterium | reverse complement strand
CTTTATGTCAGAAATTATTTTTAGGACTACCAAGTTGGAGGGTGAACCAGTAACCAGGAAAATGACGCAATCTGTTTGCGGATGAAAAAAGGAACTTCTACCAAACCTGTTGGTGCAACCTCTTATAAAGAAACGGCTTTTGGGATAATACCCAGAAATAAACTACTGCAACTTGAGATAGAGGGAACCAAAAAAGGCTTGGAATATCTTTATCAGATAGTTGTTAAAAGTGACGACATAAAGATTATTCCTAAAACAATACTTAATATTCATAAAATAGCATTTGGCTGGATTTTTCCGGAATGGGCGGGGAAATACCGATCTGTTAGAGTTGAGTTTTCGGGGAAAGAGGCTGTCTTGCCGGGTTTTGTTCCTGAATTAGTAATCAATTTATGTGCGGATTTGGAAGAAAGACTAAAACACCTTGATCCGAAAAATGAGGATTTCATAGAAAAAGTGGTGGAGCTTCTGGCTTGGTTTCAGCATCGATTTGTCTGGATACATCCTTTTTATGATTATAATGGTCGTTTAGCCCGGATGCTTACAATCTTAATTCTTTTAGCTTTGAAATTGCCACCGGCGGAAATAAAGGTAGAAAGTGAAACTGACAGAAGAAGATATTTGAGCGCTATGTATGAAGCAGATGCTGGAAATTACCAGAGACTAGAGAATTTAATAGCTGAAGCCTTGGAGGAGTCATTGAAAGCAAACACAAGATGAGTTTTGTGATATTCTGATAGTGATGGGGTTTTTGACGTGGCATTACACACATGGTTTAACCAGAACTCTTAATGATGTGGATTTTTTTATTCAATCCATTTTCCACAATTTTTCCCTGCCCATTCTCATTAAAAGTCTTTTTTCCCCGTGGAAAAGAATGACGGTTGAGGACAACTTGCCCGGTTTTAATTTATCCCGCAGTTTGGAGAATCTGACCTTTAATTTGATTTCCAGATCAATTGGCCTGGTGGTGAGAACCGTTCTGGTCTTTACCTGTCTTATCTGTGTGGTTCTGGGGACTTTGGGTGGTTTGGCCTACCTGTTGCTCTGGCTCATTATGCCTTTATTGGGTTTTTTGACCTACCGGAAATACCAAAAACGTCACGAGTTGTTTATTGCCAAACTCAAGGCCAAGCTGACTATCAATACCAATTTTGCCCCAACTCTGCTGGACAATGAGGCTGGCCGGTATTTGGCTGTAAGACTTGATCTTTCGGTTGGCGAGTTGACTAAAAATGCCAACGCCAAAGTAAAAGTGGGTGTTTTAACCTGTAATACTTTTGAAGAAATGATCCAAAAATGTTTGGAGGAAAAGTTGTGGAGTGATACTTTTCTGCGTCAGGCCGGTTTAGCTCGTGAGGATGTTTTGTTGGCTGCTTCCTGGTGGGATGCCGACAAGATCAAAAAAACCGAAAGCGTAAAGAAGTATTTTTCCAGACCGGGAATTGGCCTGAGTTTGTTGTTTGGCTACACACCCACCTTGGATCAGTACACCACCGACTTGTCGATGGATCAATCGTACACCAAACATTTGGTGGGTCGGGAAAAAGTGGTTGGCATTTTGGAACGGTCGCTTTCGGCCAAAAACAGTGTCGCTTTGGTTGGAGCCCCCGGGGTGGGTAAAAAGACAGTCACGATGGAATTTGCCAGAAAAGCGGCGGAGGGGGTGTTGGGTCCGGCTATGTCATACCGACGGATTTTGGAATTTGATTATAATTCGCTTTTGGCCGGAAGTCCGGATGTGAATGACAAAAAATTAAAACTGTCCTCGGTTTTGGAGGAGGCTAAACACGCCGGCAATATTGTTTTGGTTACCCGGGATTTGCATCGCCTGACTAACGCCTCGGTTGAAGGAATGGATTTTACCGATATTTTTGAAAAATATTTGGAGGGCGGGGAGGTTAAACTCGTTTCGGTAA
>DAIPJT010000084.1:0-1980 GCA_036770125.1 Patescibacteria group bacterium | reverse complement strand
GATACGGGTTGTTTTTTATTTCTTACCGTATTGGGAGTTGTTTGCTGTATATTGTTGGAAACTTCTCCCAAAGCTTCGTAAACAAAAGGCGAAATCTTTTTTTGTCTGACTCCGTCACCGTAAAAGTCAGCCGAGGTTAAATACAATTTCTCTTTGGCTCGGGTCATGCCAACATAAAACAAACGTCTTTCTTCTTCCAAATGATAATCCCCCGAGGGCAGGGATTCGCGAATTAGCTCGTCGGGAATGGGAACTTGCTCACTTCGATTCATTGACGGGAACCGTTGACTGACCAAATTAACCAAAAACACCACCGGAAATTCCAAACCCTTGGCCGAATGAATGGTTAAGATGTTCACGGCATTATTGTTATTCCAGTCACCCTCAGTGGCTTTGGGCGAATCCCCCAAACCGGTCAAAAGATCAATCCAGTCGGACACCACCCGGACAGAGGCGTCTTCGTGATTATTTTCAAAGGACTTAATTTTGGCAAAAAACTTGGCAATGTTTTCCGCCCGTAAAACGTCTTCTTGACCGGTCCCGGCCAACAACCGTTTAAGGGCGCCTGATTTTTCCAAAAAATCATATAGAACCTCACCAGCACTTTTAGTTCGGGACATTTCCAAATGTTCATTAATCAGAGTTAGAACTTTTTTGGTTGGTTCATGATCAACGATAACTGAAAAGAGCGAGCTGTTGGTTTTTTTAGCTTTGGAATTTAACAACAACAAATCTGTCATCGGCAAAGCCCAAACATCCATTGCCAACACTCTGGAAAGCGCCAGGGAGTCAGATGGATCGGCTATCACTTTCAGGTAAGAAATTAAGTCGACAATCTCGGGCTGTTTGAACAATTTCTGTGGCCCTAAAAACTGGTTGGGAATCCCCGCCCGGTCTAAAGCTTTGACAAAGGCCTCAGCGTGATCGTTCGCTCGCACAAGAATGGCTATGTCACCATATCGAAAATCACCTGAGGAGATCTTCTCCGCCACCCATTCGGCTTCGTCATCACCGTTTCTGAAATGTTTGTACTCTACCGTTCCACCTTTGTCTGTGGATTTTAGTTTTTTATCTATTTTCTCCACCACCTCCAAACGGTTGGGGTTATTGTGACAAATCAAAGTGTAAGCTTTGTCTAAAATGGCCTGGCCGGATCGGTAATTTTGGGTTAAAGTGACTGTTTTTGTCGTAGGAAAATGTTTTCTGAAGTTCAGAATGTTTGCCACTGAACTCCCTCTCCACGAAAACAAACTTTGATCATCGTCGGAAACAACTGTCAGGTTTTCTCCCTGGTCAGTCAGTAACCGTATTAGTTCATCTTGGACATAGTTGGTATCCTGATACTCATCGACCAAAATATATTTAAACTTCGTCTGGTAATTTTTTAAAACATTGGGGCGGTCACGAAAAAGTTTCAGGGTATAAGAAATTAAATCCCCAAAGTCCAACCGGTTTTCAACAATTTTTGTTTCAGCATATGTCTGATAAGCCCCAGCCAACTCCTGCCATTTTTTTTGTTCCAGTTCTTCACCGTAATATTTTTTAGTCCAGACTAAATAGTCTACAGGGGTTACCCCTTCATCCTGTAATCGGGAAAAATGTTGTAGGAGTCCTTGGATAAACTTATTGGGGTTGCCCAGCGGTCTGAAATAATCCAACTCAAAATCAAATAGGTGACGGCGAATTAAATCCACGCTTTCAGCTTCAGTCATCAGGTTGTAATCGGATGACAAACCAATGTGAATTCCCGATTCCCGCAACACCCGATCACAAAAACCATGGAAAGTGGATATCCACATTTGGGTATAGCCATAAGGCAGCATCACATCCACCCGTTCCTCCATCTCGGTCGCTGCTTTTTCGGTAAAGGTTAAAGCCAAAATTTCAGATGGTTTAGCCAGACCTTTTTCAATCAAGTGTTTAATCCGTTCCGTTACAACCGTTGTCTTTCCCGTCCCCGCCCCGGCAATAATCAAAAGA
>DAIPJT010000014.1:8589-10917 GCA_036770125.1 Patescibacteria group bacterium | reverse complement strand
TTGGGAGAAATTTCCAACAATATACAACAAACAACTCCCAATATGGTAAGAAATAAAAAACAACCCATGTCTAAGCCTCTAAGCTCTAAACCTCTAAACTTACTTGTTTCGTATCTCTCCGTTTCTCAAATAGAAACTTTCCAAACTTGCCCCCTGCATTACAAACTAAACTATATATTAAATATTCCCCACCCGCCGTCGGCGGCCATTAGTTTTGGTATTTCCATTCACGAGGCCTTAAAGGATTTTTACACTGGAATTTTAGCGGGGGGTAAGCCGACCGAAAAAACGATTTTTGACAGTCTGGCTAATCACTGGGTCAATGCCGGTTATGCTTCAAAGGCCCATGAACAAAAAATGCTGGAAAGGGGCAAGCTTTACCTGTCCGGGTTTTTGACCGAAGGCTTTAACCCAAAAATTAAAAACGTTTTAACAGAGCATAAATTTTCTCTGCCTTTGTCAAAAATATATAAAGATCAGTATGGCCAAGAGCCGTTGAAAATTGGTGGAAAGATTGACCGGGTGGATGTGCTGCCAGATGGAACACTGGAAATTACCGATTACAAAACCGGGGCCAAGGTGCCGACCCAAAAAGAGGTGGACCAAGATTTACAATTGTCATTCTATGCTTTGGCCGCCACCCACGTGGCTGAGTTACCTTTGGGGGTTGCCCCTGAAAAAATAAAACTGTCTTTATATTACCTAGACACCCAAGAAAAAATTACCACTACTAGAAGTGTTAAGGATTTAGAAAAAGTTGCTGATGAGATTTTCAAAATCCGTCAAGAGATTACCGTTTCTGACTTTGCCTGCTCCAATTCTTTCTTTTGCAAAAACTGTGAGTATAAGTTATTGTGTAATGGGTAGTTGTATTAATGTATTAATACATTAATACAAACACACAGAAAAGATATTTGGTATACTTGTGTTATGTTTAAGTTTTTGAACAAAACGAAAAGAAAAATGGCTCAGCTTGTTGGAAAAACGATACTTTGGCTTGAGGATATTGAGGACAAGAAAGCAATTAAGAAAATCGATTTTTCCAAAGGTCGAGATTTCGAGGAGTTCGCTAAGAAGCTAGGGATTTAACAAATAACATCCAGGATAGAGAATTTCCTGTCCCCCAAAGCGGGACTTGAAGTGGGAAAAGCCCAACCAGGATTTATTGGGAAAACGAGTGTCATAGATACCTTCAAAATCAAATCTTGTACAACCGCGGGACTTGCCCCACTTAATTCCCTCCCAAACCAGTCGGTACATATCGGCCGTGTGGGAAATTCTTTTGTTGGACCAGGCCAGGTAATAATAAAGAGTTTTGTCGGCAATCAAAAAGATAATGCTCGAGGTGGTACTGCTTTTGCTGTCATTCCCGACCTGATCGGGAATCCAGTCTGGATCCCCGCTTTCGCGAGGATGACAAGGAAGTCGGGAATGACAAAGGAACAGACAGTTGTCGCCGAAGGATTTTTTGAGAGCCAGTAGGTTTTTGAGTGATGGCACATATCGTGTCCACGGGACAGCTTTTCTCCAAGTTTTCCGAAAGACTGTGATTTTGTTATGGGTGTTTAAGGTTTCGAATTTCGAGTTTATAACTTCGGATTTCGCGATAGCGCGTCTCACATCTTTTTTAAATCCGGCAACGATTTCCTTTTCTGATTTAGAAATATCAATCAACAAAGTTTTGGTTGGCAAATACGGATGATATAATGAATAATGTGCTTTGGTATTGATGATGGGGGTTAGTGGTTCAACCACGACTCTGAATGGTTTGTACTTTTGGGTTATTAGTTTTAGTGCTTCTCCGTCTACTTTTTCCACTCTTTGAATTTTGGCAAAGTACCCAAGGAGAGGGATTTTTTTAAGGTAGATATAATGGCCGTTAAGCTTTTCCACCACCCAACCTAACTGTGACAAATAATTGGCATATTGGGGTGATTGACGCAAATCAGACATGCTTGAGAACTAGCCATCTTATTTTTTCTGCCAGGCGGTATGGCCAATACAGTAGTGGATTAATAACCAGATCCCAGCTGCCGATAAATTCCACCACTTGTGGGTTGTAGCCCTCTTTGAATTTAGTGAAACCCTTACCCTCTTCCCGGCCCCACAAATCAAAAGAAGTACATCTGTGTTTTTTGCCAAACTTAATGGCTTCCCACATCATGAGATTATTGGCCATGACCTCTTTGTGTTCTGTGCTGGAGGCGCCATAAGGATAGTAAAGAACCTTGTCGTGCATGAACAAAATCCAGGCACTAACAATTTTCTGGTTATAAGTGGCTGTTAGCAGGTGGGCAATTTTGGGATGTAGATGTTTCCACATGAGTT
>DAIPJT010000014.1:0-8489 GCA_036770125.1 Patescibacteria group bacterium | reverse complement strand
GCCCTTTCTCTTTTTCCGATTTCTTTTAAGTGTTTAATGTCGCCGGCTGTGGGCATCGGTCCTTTGAAAACCGTGCCGATGGTTAAGGGCGTATGGGGAATTTTGGAAAAAGTAATTTGCTGATTATCAACCTTTAGTACTTTATTACCCCACTCACTGCGAAACTCTCCCCACTCGGGTGATTGCATGGGGTGGGTGTTAGTCATGTCTTGATTTTACAGGTACTTGTCCAAAATATCATCAAAGTTTGTGTCTACAGGTTCGTGAGTAAGATCGGTATCGTCTGGCAGGCCTGCCTGCGCAGGCAGGTTGGGGGCAAAGATGGTGCCATCTAGTAAGTGTGGTGGAATGTCTTCAAAGAAACGGGAGGGGGGATTGGTAGAACTTTGGCCAAAGTAAGATCGTCTTTGAGCAAAAGACAAAAACAGTTTCTTTTTGGCTCGGGTGATGCCGACATAAGCCAAACGTCTTTCTTCCTCCATCTGCATGGAATCTCCAAGGGAACGGGAATGTGGAAAAAGGCCCTCTTCCAAACCGACAATAAAAACGACTTTAAATTCCAGCCCCTTGGCCGAATGGACGGTCATTAGAGTTACCCGATCGTGGGCTGTCTTGTCCGAATCTTTCTGGGTTTCTACCAAGGCCACTTGGGATAAAAAATCCAAACAATCTGGAAATTCGGCAGCCACACTCATTAATTCCTTAATATTTTCCAAACGGGCAAAATTCTCCTCGGTATCGGCTTTGTAAATATCCAGATAGTTTAGTTTTTCAATAACCAGATTTAAGAGCTTGCTCGTCGTCATCCCGTGCTGTTCTTGTGTCATCCCCGACCCGATCGGGGATCCAGAATTGTTTTGTATAGATTCCCGCTTTCGCGGGAATGACAATGAATCGGGGATGACATGGTCCTGGATTTCCGCTAGGCGGGCTGAACGTCTGACTCCTAATTTTTTGACCCGTTCAAGTGAGGCGCGGTCTTTGGGATTAACCAGTAAACGCAGACAAGAGATTAAATCTTTAATCTCTTTTCTTTCATAAAAACGAAAGCCGCCGACAACAGTGTAGGGCAAGCTTTTATGCAAGAGAGCTTCTTCCAATAGACGCGATTGAGCATTGGTTCTATAAAGGATGGCTACTTCGTTAAGGGATGTACCAATTGAGGAGATTTGCTTGACTGCCCACTCGGCTTCTTCATAACCGGAACTGGCAGAAAAAACGGTGATCTTTTCCCCATTTTCATTTTCGGTCCACAACTTTAAGATGGGATGATTTTTGTTTTTACAGATAACACAATTGGCGGCTTCCAGAATGATTTGGGTAGAGCGGTAATTTTGTTCTAAATTGACAGTTTCGATTTTTGGGAAATCGCGAGAAAGATAATTTAGGTTTCGAAAGTCTGCCCCGCGCCAGCTATAGATTGAATTATGGACGACTATGTTGTTAGCAATATAATTATGTGATTTGTCAACCTCTAAGTCGTATACAAAACCGCTATATGGTTTGTAACCGACCTTGGTTACGCGAGCTTCCTTTATACGTTTATTACTAAATATAGGAATACCCATTTCAGGTTGAATGTGGCTAGCCGGCTGAAAAAAAAGTTTATCCTTTTCTAAAAAAAATGCCTCGTATGAAATTTCTAAATTACCTCCCAACTCTGACATTTTTTGGGCAATATTTTCAATTTCATCGTACGAAAGTCGACAAATTTCGGTTCTCCATGTGTTTTTTCTTCCCGGCCTAGTATAATAGCCGGCATTTTTAATGTTATTTTCCAGCGTTTTGTCGGTTGTGTTTAGCGCTAGCCGGTGCATACACCAGGGGCTTTGTTGAGTTATTCGAGAATCCTCAAAAAATTTCAGATGAATGACTTGTCTATCTCGATCTCGGTAGCCAGATATTCCTCTTGGTCTGTAGTGTGGAAATCGTGGATCTAGATGCAAATGTTTCATCAAATCTTGTGCGTGAGAAATAGTGTCGATTCTAGAAAAGAAATTGTCAATCTGTCCTTGTGATAGTTTCATCGCCCGCCCGCCTGTATCAAAGACAAGAGTGGGAACCCCAAATTTAATCGAGAAATACATTTCCCAATAATTTGCTTCTGCTCGATCTTTACAAGTTTTTAATATCCACATCTTGTCAGCAGATTCTTGGTTGCCTCTAGTTGAAATTCCGACTTTTGGTTTGTAATGATTAGCGGCACAACCAGCACGTATCCCTTTGGCAAGCCCTATACGATATCCTTTATCGTGTCTATACATGAGGTAAACATGATATAAATTTTCCGTGGGAACGAGTCTTGCAAAAAGAATATGATTAGGAGTAAGTAAAATACTGTTTTTTGTTCCAGTTTCTATTTTTACCAGATCACCTTCATATTTTCTTTTATGAACACTGGTGACTGGAAAGAAACCAGATAAACCCCTACCTGTAGCAGAAACTACCAGGTCGCCTACCTTTATATCTTTAATATGTTTTTTCCCGTTGAACGTTTCAATTGTAGTTTCTGGGGGAAGACATTGGCTGAAATCACCCACCACAGTCAGGTGGCTGGTCGGTGAAACCAATAGCTTGACTAACCGATACTGAATTTTATTGGTGTCCTGCCATTCGTCGACAAAAACCCAAGGTAGTTGTCTTTGCCAGCGGGCTAAAACTTCCGGGGCTTTTTTAAATAGTTCTACGGTTTTGATTAACAAATCATCAAAATCCAAAGCGCCAATTTCGTGGAGATTTTTTTGGTAGTGCTCATAAATAACACTTAAAGTTCGTTGGTACTCTCCCTGGGCAAATTTTTTGTACTCGGCTGGGTCCATCATTTGATTTTTAATGTCTGAGATGGCTCCCACAAACCCGGCCGGAGTGGCCAATTCGGTCGGGAGATTTTTTTCCTGGATAATCCGTTTTACAGCGTCCTTTTGGTCTTCGTCGTCATAGATAACAAAATTTTTGGGAACCCCAATTGAATCTCCGTTGATGCGCAGAACTCTGACACAAAAGGAATGAAAAGTTCCCGCCCACAGCGCCAACGGCGCAGTTTTGGCGGGTAAACCCGCATTGGATAGCAGTTTTTGCATTCTCTCTTTCATCTCATTGGCGGCTTTGTTAGTAAAAGTTAAAAGCAAACACTTATCGGCTGTCGCTTGTTTGTTTTGGATGACCCAGGCCACTCGATGAGTCAAAACTTTGGTCTTGCCACTGCCTGCTCCGGCCAAAATTAATAAGTGTTGGGCGGGTGAGGTAACGGCTTTTTTTTGCTCAGTGTTTAAAGCTTCCAATATAGCATCCATAGGTCTAACCATGTTAACATAGTTGAGCCTATGAAAAAGAGAATCTTTCTGGTTGTTATTGGTACTTTGCTCGTATTGGGTGCATTTTTTGTCTGGTGGTTTAGAAGCAGAATTTATTTGCCGGCCATCAATCAACCGGTCAATGTTTTGGTTTTGGGTAAAGGCGGAGTGGGCCACGAGGCGCCCGATTTAACCGACACGATGATTTTGATCTCTTTTCCCGTTAACGGAGAAATCAAACTGGTCTCTCTGTCCAGGGATCTGTGGGTAGCCGACAACCGAGCCAAATTAAACGCTTCCTATTACTGGGGACAGGAAAAGGGGGTAGGTGGATTGGTGATGGCGAAAAGTGATGTGATCAAAATTACCGGATTAAAAGTTGACTATGGAGTAGTGTTGGATTTCTCGGTTTTTGAAAAGGTAGTTGACACTCTTGGTGGAATAAGTGTGGTAGTGGAAAATAGTTTTGTCGATACCAAGTATCCTATTGCCGGTCGGGAGAATGATTTGTGCAACGGAGACCGAACCTATGCCTGTCGGTATGAAACAGTCAGTTTTGATCAGGGGTTGGTGCACATGGACGGATCACTGGCCTTGAAATTTGTCAGATCCAGAAATGCCGTTGGAGACGAGGGAACAGATTTGGCTCGCGGTCGGCGACAGACACAGTTAATTTCGGCGATCAAAAATAAGTTGTTGTCCAAAGAAGTAGTCTTGTCACCTTCGATTTGGAAAAAATTAATGACAGTTGTTCAAAACAATTTGGAAACCGACATGACTCCACGACGAATGTTTGATTTGGGGTTGAAAATAATCCATTTGCGGGGACAGATTGCCTCTTTGTTTATTCCTGATGGATATTTGATTAATCCGCCAGTTTCTCTCAAGTACGATCGCCAGTATGTTTTTGTCCCCAAGAATGGTTCTTGGATGGAACTTCAAACGTGGTTTAAGGAGGTGGGTTTTTAAAACCCCACCCAGCCGAATTTGTTGATCCATAGTACTCCCCATAAATTAACAAAAATACTAACAAACAGAAGCAACCAATGAACCCTACCCAATTTGCATCCTTGGAAATTGTTGGCAATAATTAAAAAGAGGAAAGGATAAAAATCAACGGCGAAACGATATCCGAATTGAGCCCAACCGGTTCCACCGTGCATAGAAACAGATATTAAAATAATCCCAATGGCCATGGTTGAAATTAGATTCTGAAAATTGCTTTTGAAATTGAAAAGTGAGAATAAAAAGGCGGGGGTGGTAATCCAGATTGCCAATCCGGCCCATGAGGGGATAATGTACGGGAAGTGACTGATTAACTTCGGGAAAGACCAAAATAACGTTTTAAGGTTGCTGGCAATATATTTTGGGCTCATTACCCCGTGGATAAACCAAGGAGCGTGGGTTTCTTTTAAGATTTGTGGAAGTAAGAAATAACCATTTTCCAAGATAGAACCAAAGCGAATATAGTTGTAGTAAAAATTACCTAAAATAAATGGAGCTAAACCAAGAGTAAACAAGAGTATTTTTTTGAAAGTCTCAACCGTAAAAAGCTTTTTAAAATCAATAGCCAGTAGAAAAACAAAAGGAACAACTAAGATTAAATTAATTCGAGATAAATAAGTGGCTCCTGACAGCAAACCCAAAAGGAAAAATCTTTTTCGATTGACGGATTCATAAATTGACCAAGTGAGGAAAAAAAAGGCGCTTATTTGACCGAGATACCAAACTGAACCCACAGATGATAAAAACCAAACAATACTTCCCAGACTTGACAGGAGGGCTAAGTAAAGAGCTTTTGTTCTGTCTTGAGTTATCCGAAGAGTAGTTAAATAAATCCAAACGCTTGCTCCGGCTCCCAAGAGATGAGCTAAAAATTGCTGTTGAAACTGATTTTTAAAGAGTGCCACAAGAGGTGCCAGTATTATTGTCGGCATGGGGGGATAGACGACAAAATAACGGTTATTTCCCGCCGGAATTAGTTCGGATAACCATGGTGGATTATCATTTAGATAGTATTTTCCGTGCCAAAAAGCATTAGCCAGACGTAAAAAATAATCATAAGGCGTGTTGCCGGCAGACGTTAAATAGTAAATTGCAACCAAAAACAGGAACAAGCCCAGGTAGAAAATCTTTTGTTTTAACTTCATAATCAATATATTACTATGCTACAAACAATATTGCTTCTCTGGGGCTTTGTCTTTACCTTTTTTCTGCCTGGGGCCTGTCTGACTGAACTTTTTGCGAATAGATTGCCAGCCGGGATTAAGTTGTTATTATATTCGGTTATTAGTGTTATTGTATCGACCTTTTTGGTGTATTCGGTTAGTTTGGTTCTTGGTTTTTCGCGCTATTCCATCCTTCTCTCGTCGGTTGTTTTTTTACCTTTATTGTGGGAGGCCCGACGGAATATTTTTAGAACATTTATGAAAGTTTGGTCGGATCACCGCTGGGCCATTTTCCTGTCGGTGGTGGTTTATTTTCTTTACGGTATAGCTTTATATCCAGCGATTTTTGCTCTCCATAATGGATATTTGGTGATGTCGTCTGTGAACTGGCAAGACACGGCAATGCATATCAGTATCATTGAAACTATTGCCCAGGGAAATTTTCCCCCACAAGCACCGTATTATGCCGGGGTGCCCTTAGACTATTATTATTTTGTCGATTTTCATTCAGCCATAATAGTCAAACTGTATGGCAATTTTTTTCCCAGAATTTTGATCTATGATAATCCAGTATTTTCTGGGATATTTTTTTATTCTGCTTACCTTCTGGCTTATACGGTTTTAAAGAAGAAAGGATTAGCGCTAGCTTCAGCTTTTTCGACCACTTTTTTTGGCAGTTTTCTGTTTGTAAAATTTTTATCAGCCATTTGGACAGGTAGTGGCTGGAAAGTGCTTTTGACGACCAACGATTATTCTCTGGAGTACGGAAAACTATTTCAAATGGTTAACATGGCCACCTATTTTTTACAAAATCGGCCCATGATGTTTGGTCTACCTGTCTTTTTGACTGTCTGCTTACTACTGTTTTACGGGTTTAAAAAAAACGATCTAAAAATTCTTGTCCTGTCTGGTTTTATTGTGGGGACACTTATTAAATTTCAATTTTTTGCTTTGATTGTCTCCTTGGTCGCTTTCGGTATGGTGTGGTTGTTTTATCTTCCTAAAAAAGGCATGAAAAATTTCACGGCAATTTTAGCTTTTGTCTTACCCCTCTTGGTTTTTTTGATCTTTTTTACTCCCCAAAGCATTTCTGGTCGATCAGCACTGCAAGTAATTAAGGAAAGTTTTTTCTTTGGGCCTTGGGAAAAAGGCAAAGACTTTTATTGGTATCTTAAATTTTTTTTATTAAACATGGGACAAATTGTGGTGTTTGGTTTGATTTCACTCTTGATAAGTTGGCGAAAAAACAAAAACTGGTTTTTGTTAAGTGCACTTTTTGCACTTTTCGTGATTTTTCCCTGTGTAATCAGGTTCACGATCTATAACTACGACATGTTTAAATTTTTTTATTTTGCGGTTCCTTTGGGAGTAATTAGTACGATTTACTTTTTGAACCTTTGCAAATCAAAGACGGTTAAAACAATCTTGATTGTTGTATTTGTTTTGATCTGTTCGCCTTCTTCTTTTTTGACCTTGGCTAATAGTTTTTTAAATAAAAACATGGGTTATTCGTTGACCGACTTGGAAGTTGGTTTGTGGGTTAGAAAAAACACTCCGCAAAAGAGTGTTTTTGTCACTTATCCATCAGTTCACGCTGCTGTTTCAGAAATTGGGGGTCGATTACGTTTTTTATCATATATTAATTGGCCACATTCACACGGTTATAATACTGGGGAGAATAATGTTTTTACCAGACTTGGTAAGTTGGGAGTAATCTATTCATCTTTAGACGATGAAGCCGTTAGATTGTTGTTGTATGAAGACAAAATTGACTATCTTTACTTGTCGATTGAAGAAAGACGGGAATGGGGGGACAACACCTTGTTTTTTGACAGCCGTTCCTACTTGAGAAAAGTGTACGATAAAGATAACGTTGCCATATATGAAGTTCTCTAAATTGTTGGCTTTATTGCCCGCGGCCTTGGGTTTGAGATTATTGTTGACTTCCTTCGGGACTTTGGTGTTGGACCACAACACTTTTGTGGCGTGGAGTGTCAACTTGGCTCAAAATGGTTTTGGCCACTTTTATAATGGCTGGTGTGATTATTTACCCGGATATTTGTATGTTTTGTGGGGTTTGGGAAAGATTCATTTGGCTTGGCCGTTAATTCCAACCGAGTTTTTGTACAAGTTGCCGGCGATATTGGCCGACTTGGTCACAGGTTTTCTAATATATAAAATTGTCAAAAAACACAAAAGCGAGAGGTGGGGACTGATTGGAGCAGGGCTATATCTTTTTAATCCGGCTATTTTGGCCAATTCCACTTTGTGGGGACAGGTGGATTCTTTGACCACCCTGTTTGCTTTGTTGGCCGTATACCTGGCAGGGGTCACCCCTTGGGCCTCGGGACTGATAGCGATGGTGGGCTTTTTAATCAAACCGCAAGTGGCTTTGGTGGCCCCCGTCATCTTATTTGTCGCCTTGAAAAATAAATGGCGTTTTAAAAAATATTTATCATTTGCCTTTTTAGCATTCATTTTTTTTATTGTTTTGTTTTTGCCTTTTGCCGGTAACCAAAATGTTTTACTGTTTGCTTACCAACGTTTGCTGGTGACTTTGGGCCAGTATCCTTACACTTCAGTTAACGCTTTTAGTGCGTGGGCATTAGTAGGTATGTGGAGGCCAGATTATTGGTTTATTGGTTTATTTGGCTATTTGCTTATTGGATTATTAACGAGTGTTGTTTTTTGGAAAGTTTGGAAAAAAGACGGTGGTCAGTACCTGCTGATGGCGGTAACTTTTTTGGCTGGCTTCATGTTTCAAACCCGGATGCACGAGAGGCACTTGTTGCCCTCTTTGGCCCCCTTACTGATTTCCGCCACTTTAATTCCCGACCTGTTTTTACCCTATATGCTATATGCTGTTACCTATATTCTAAATCTGCGCTATGCGCAGGTGTGGATTACCGAGAACTTTAAAAACATATTTACAACCGATCAAATTAAACTAATTGTGTTGGTTAATTTGACTTCATTGGTTTTTGTTTTGTACAAAGTTTGGTTTAAAAGCCACGACTTTTATTTAAAA
>DAIPJT010000013.1:6255-11425 GCA_036770125.1 Patescibacteria group bacterium | reverse complement strand
CCGTGGCTTACCTATTATCCAACCTTGTTAAAGCCTCCTTGGGCTGATAAAATAACCTGGTTATTATGAAGAAACAAGAAGTATCAATGGAGAAGCTGTTTGAAGCCAATGCCCATTTGGGGCATCAGGCTTCTCGTTGGAACCCCAAAATGGCCAAATTTGTCTATGGCACTGAAAATGGCATTCACCTGTTTGATTTGGCCAAAACCGTGACGGCTTTAGAGGAAGCGGTGGCCATGATTAAAAAGCAAATTTCCGAAGGCAAGAAAATTGTTTTTGTTTCCACCAAAAAACAGTTTGAGGGTCAGGTGGTGGCGATGGCCAAGGAGCTTGGGCAATATTTCGTTCAGGAGAGATGGTTGGGAGGGACTCTGACCAATTTTAACCAAATTAAGCGGTCAATTGACAAGTTGGCGGAAATGAAACAAACCAAAGCTGATGGCGGATATATGCATTTTACCAAAAAAGAAAGAGTTCTTTTGGACCGGGAAATGACCCGCTTAGAGCGGGTGGTTGGTGGGTTAACGGGTCTTTCGGCCGTTCCGGACACCATGTTTATTTTTAACTTGAAAGACAACAAAGGGGCGGCTATGGAAGCCAAACGGAGTGGGGTTTATACCATTGGAATTTGTGATTCAAACGCCGACCCCGATTCGGTAGACTTGGCTATTCCCATGAGTGACGATTCGGCTGATGCCATACAGTATATTTTGAGTTTATTGACCGCTTCAGAACAACCGTCATCCCCGACCCGATCGGGGATCCATACAAATGACGAAGCCACCCCTTCGGGGAAAACAACTGGATCCCGTGTCCCTCCAATACGGCGGGCAGGCAAGCACGGGATGACAACAAAGAAGACTGTTAAAAAAACTGTTAAATGAAAATTACGGCTGATTTAATTCGAAAGTTGCGCGATGCCAGTGGGGCTCCGGTGATGCGTGTCAAACAGGTGTTGGAGCAAAAACAGGACGAGGCCAAAGCCCTGAAAATTTTGAAAGAAGAGGGCTTTGCCAAGGTAGCTAAGCGATCTGACCGAACAACTTCGGCCGGTATGGTTTTTTCTTACACCCACCACTCCGGGAAAGTGGCAGTTTTGGTGGAACTTTTGAGTGAAACCGACTTTGTAGCCAGGAATGAACTGTTTTCGGAATTGGGAAAGGCCTTGTGTTTGCAAGTGACTTCCATGAACCCTAAAGATGTCAAAGAATTGTTGGGTCAAGAATACATCAAAGACCCCGTTCAAAAGATTTCTGACCTGGTGGCTTCGGTTATTGCCAAAACAGGAGAAAACGTCAAGGTGGCCCGTTTTTCCCGCTTGGAAATTGGCAAGTAACTGGGGTATACTCAAGGGAAATGCCAGACGAAACTCATCTTCGGCAATCTATGGATCAAGTCCTTTCGATGTTTGTTGCCGATATTGCCAGCCTTCGTACCGGTCGAGCTTCAGCTTCTTTGGTTGAAAATTTGGTTTGTCCGGCTTATGGGGGAACCCAGAGACTGCGGGTTAAAGAATTGGCCTCCATCACTTCTCCCGACCCCCAATCTTTGGTGATTGACCCTTGGGACAAATCCATCATTGGTGACATTAAAAAAGGTATTTTGGAAGCCAATGTCGGTTTGAGCCCGGCTATTGATGGGGAAATTATTAGGTTATCTATGCAGCCATTAACAACTGAAGATAAAGAAAAGTTAACTAAACTTCTGTCTCAAAAAGCGGAAAGTGCCAAAGTGATGGTCAGAAATGCTCGGGCCGAGGCCATGAAGAAATTGGAGGTGGAGTTTAAAGACAAGCAGTTTGGTGAGGACGACAAATATCGGTATGAGAAAAAAGTGCAGGAAGTAACGGATGAGTTTATTGGAAAAACTGATTCGCTTACAAATTCCAAGAAAACCGAAATTCTTGCCGTTTAACCCATGTTAATTTCTGCTCTAATTTTTTTTGCGGTTTTATTTATCCTCATTATCTCCCATGAACTGGGTCACTTTTTGTGCGCCAAAAAGGCCAAGGTCAAAGTCTTGGAGTTTGGTTTTGGCATTCCGCCAAAAGTTTTTGGCAAAAAGTTAGGTGAGACAATTTATTCCGTAAATTGGCTACCCTTTGGTGGTTTTGTTCGACTCTTTGGTGAAGAAGGGGAGGAAACGGGAACGGGCTCTTTTGCCGCCAAATCCAGAAAAGTTCGCTTGGCGGTGGTTGTTGCCGGAGTGATGTCAAACCTAATTTTGTCAGTGGTGGTTTTTGCGGCCGTTTATTGGGTGACCGGCATTCCGCGTGACAGTGGCCGGGTTAAAATTTTGGAAGTGGTGGCCGAGTCTCCGGCTCAGATAGCCGGAATGATTACCGGGGACGTTTTAAAGGCGGTTAATAACCAACCCGTGTCCGATACGGCGCAGTTTATCGCTCTCATTGACCAGGAGAGGGGCAAGAAGGTCAAACTGGTGCTGGAGCGGGACGGGGTTGAAAAGACACTGACGGTTACTCCAAGGGTAGAAACAACCAAAGACCAAGGTCCTTTGGGGGTAGTCATTTCCTCTTCGGAGATTTATTACCCTCCGTATTACGCCCGGCCCTTTTGGGGAATTTACTATGGTTTTAAAGAATCATGGATGTGGGGCAAGAATATTCTGGTGGGTCTGGCTCATATACCCAAAGGAGTAACTGGTCCGGTGGGGGTAGCTGCCGTGGTAATCGAGAACGCCAAGGGTGGCTGGCTGGCCACAGTGCACTTGTTGGGTATTTTGTCGGTTAACCTGGCGATTTTGAATATTCTGCCTTTCCCCGGTTTGGATGGTGGACGGGCTTTGTTTATCCTTTTGGAATCGGTGGTGGCCAAAAAGACCCTGGCTAAGTTTGAAGGTTACTTTCACACGGTTGGCATGTACTTGTTGTTGGCTTTGTTGTTGGTCATCACCATTGTCGACTTGAAAAAATTAATTATGGCCGGGAGCTTAACTGGGTTTTTGGAGAATATGCTACAATAACCCCATGAAACAGTCCGGTCTGTTCCCCAAAACTCTGAAGTACCCACCCAAAGACGCGGAAACAACAAATCATAAATTGTTGGTTCAGGCGGGATTTGTCCGTCAGTTAATGGCCGGGGTTTACACCTATTTGCCGTTGGGTTTGAGAGTTCTCAATAAAATTTCCCAAATAGTGCGAGAAGAAATGGATGCCATTGGTGGCCGTGAAGTTTTAATGCCTTTAATGCACCCGGCCAGCATTTGGAAGACAACCGGGGGGTGGGACAGTATTGATGTTTTGTTTAAACTCCAAAGCCGGACCAAAAAAGATTACGCTTTGGCTCAAAGCCATGAAGAGGTGGTGACACCACTAGCAATGGAGTTTTTACATAGCCATCACGATTTACCCTTGTCTTTATATCACATTCAATGGAAATTCCGGGATGAGTTGCGTAGCAAATCGGGGATTTTGAGGGGGCGGGAATTTTTAATGAAGGATATGTACAGCTGGCACCTCGACCAAACTGATTTTGACCGCTATTACCAAAAAGCCAAAGAGGCTTACCTAAAAATCTTCTCCCGTATGGGTTTGACGGCCAAAGCGACAGAGGCTTCCGGTGGAGCTTTTTCCGAAAAAATCTCTTATGAATTTGAGGTTTTGACCGACGCCGGTGAGGCCAATATTTTGTATTGTGAGAAATGCCCATATTGCGTCAATATTGATGACATTCAAAAAGTGGCCAAGGGGGATACTTGCCCCAGTTGTAAAAAAGGAAAATTAGTGGCGGCTAAAGCCTCGGAGGTAGGTAATGTTTTTGATTTAGGCCAAAAATATTCCCGATCCTTTGGTATGCTTTTAGAAAATGCCAAAGGCGAGCGGGTCTACCCGATTATGGGTTGCTATGGAATTGGCATCACTCGGACGATGGGGGTGTTGGTGGAAAAGTTTCATGATGAGAAGGGGATTGTTTGGCCGAAATCCGTCGCCCCGTTTCAAGTTCATTTATTAGAGATAAGGAGTAATGCGGAAAAGGTATATAAAAAATTGACGGACGTGGGTATTGACGTTTTGTGGGATGACCGGGATATTTCAGCCGGGGCCAAGTTTGCCGATGCCGACCTCATTGGCATTCCCATTCGCCTGGTAGTTTCCGAAAAAACTCAAAATAAAGTCGAATGGAAGGAAAGAGATTCTGAGGAGATCGAGATGCTAACGATTGACGAGGTGATAAAAAAAATAAAGAGTGAGTAAAAAGAAAATTGTCATCCTCGGTGGCGGAACCGGGACATATGTCCTCTTAACCGGTTTAAAAAAATATTTACCCCAAGTTGATTTGTCGGTAGTGGTGACCATGATGGACTCGGGGGGCAGTAACCGGGTCATCCGGGACGAATTTGGGCTTTTGCCCACTTCAGACATCCGGCAGTGTATGGTGGCTTTGGCTGATGGGGATGAGGATCAAACACTGCGGAAACTTTTTACCTACCGCTATGAAAGTGGGGTGGGGATATCGGGCATGACTTTTGGCAACTTGTTTATGGCCGCTTTAACCGATATTTATCACGGGAACCAGAAAAAAGCTATTGAGGAGACCTGTGAGTTGTTGGGGGTAGCGGGTAAAATTATTCCGGTAACTTTTGACAACACTAATCTGGTGGCCATGTATGAAAATGGCCGGCAAGTTTTGGGGGAGCATTTTATTGACGAGCCCAGAGAAGAGCTGTTGGGCAAAAAGATTGTTGAAGTTTCAGTTTTTCCCAAAGCGTCAGCCAACACCGACGCTCTAAAAGCAATCAAAGAGGCCAACTTGATAGTTTTGGGACCTGGGGATTTGTACACCAGTGTCATTTCCAACTTGGTTATTGATGGGGTGGGTAAAGCGGTGGCCAAGTCCACGGCCAAAAAAGTTTATATTATGAATTTGATGACGCGGGTAGGTCAGACGGATAATTATAAAGCGTCGGATCACGTGACTGAAATTCAGCGTTATCTGGGGGGCAATTATTTGGATTATTGTTTAATCAACAGTGATATAAAATTCCCCAAAGAGGCTTTGGGATGGTACAAAAAGGTGCAGACATATCCTGTTGAAGATGATTTAAATGGGACGACAAAAACTAAAATAATCAGAGCCAGTCTCTTTGATAAAACGATTTTCCAAAAAGCCAAAAGTGACTTGTTGGTGAGAAGCTTGATCCGTCACGACCC
>DAIPJT010000013.1:1712-6155 GCA_036770125.1 Patescibacteria group bacterium | reverse complement strand
CTAAGGCCTCGCCTTTGCAAAGTTATCCATCCTGTCATCGCGAGCGAACAGAGTGAGCGTGGCGATCTGCTTTTGGTAAAATAGAGATTGCTTCACCTTGTTCGCAATGACATTTAATGGAAGCCTGTGTATACTAGGCACATGGATTGTGTATTTTGCAAAATTGTAAAAGGAGAGTTGCCGGCCAAAAAGGAATATGAGGATGAAGAAATCGTGGCTTTTTGGGATTTGCACCCCAAGGCTCCGATTCACTTATTGATTATCCCCAAGGTTCATATTGAAAACTTGGGGTTAATGAAGGAAGAGGACAGTCGGATTTTGGGAAGGCTTCAGTGGGTGGCACGGTCTTTGGCCGAAAAAATGAAGATTGACGACGCTTTTCGTTTGTCGACCAATAGTGGGTCAGGGGCCGGGCAGGTTATAATGCATCTCCACTATCATTTGACAGGGGGGTGGAAGGAGGGAGAGAATATCAATATATGATTGCTACCGCGATTACTAATTTAATTGGAGAGGCGCTGAAGGCGCACGACGAAGTCAGGCTTTCGACTTTGCGGATGTTGTCTTCGGCTCTAAATTACGAGAAAATTGCCAAACAGCACGAGTTGTCGACTGATGAGGAAATTGTGGTCGTTCGGAAAGAGGCCAAGAAACGAAAAGACGCCATTGAGGCCTTTCGGCAAGCTCAAGGTAAACCTACTTCCAGCTTAACGCCGCTTGAGGATAGAATTAAAAAGGAAGAGGCAGAGTTGAAAATTTTGGCTGAATATCTACCGGTTGAGATGGCCGACGAGGAACTGGAAAAGTTGGTAATTGAGGCCATTGCCCAAACGGGTGCCACCCAGATGTCGGATATGGGCAGAGTGATTGGTATAGTAATGGGCAAGACTGGAGGTAAGGCTGATGGCGGACGAGTTTCGGCGATGGTCAAAGCAAAATTAACGGCATGATACAGACTTCGGTTTTTAATGAAAGTGTTTACCCCGTTTCGGAAGAAAAAATTACCAAAGCTTTGGCGGACTTTTTTGGCAAGAAGGGTGTTAGTGGTGAAGTGTCAGTGGCCGTGGTGGGAGAGGCAACCATGTATGACTTGGCCAAGACCTATTTGGGAGAAAGTCATACCCTCCATAATGTCTTAACTTTTAGGGATGCTGAAAAACAGGGGGACTTTGTGGCCCCCGGCAATTATTTGGGCGAGATTGTTCTTTGTTTTCCGGTTATTGCCGATGAAGAGGAGCTGTTGGATTTGGTAGTGCATGGAGCAAAACATCTTCTCGGTTATCATCATAAGTAGGAAAGTGTCATCCCGTGCTTGACACGGGATCCAGGGGTTTTCCCCGAAGGGGTGGCTTCGTCATTTGTATAGATTCCCGATCAGGTCGGGAATGACAGGGAGTTGGATTATTGGTATTATTGTTCTGTGACTTACTACTTAAAGTATCGCCCTAAAAACATTGACGAGTTGGATTCCTTGGTAGCCAAAAAACTCTTAGGTGAGATTTTGAAAGGTAAGACCATTCCCCACGCTTTATTGTTTACCGGTCCTCGGGGAATTGGCAAAACATCTTCAGCCAGAATTGTGGCCAAGGTCATTAACTGCTCCAAAAAAATTGGGATAGTGCCGTGTGAAAAATGTGATATCTGTCGTGGTATCACCCGTGGTAGTTGTGTGGACGTGATTGAGATGGACGCGGCTAGCCACCGGGGGATTGAGGATGCCAAAGAGTTAATAGCCGGCATTAAATTAGTGCCATCGGTTGCTCCCAAAAAAGTTTACATCATTGACGAGGCCCACATGTTGACAACTGAGGCCAGTAATGTTTTGCTCAAAACTCTGGAAGAGCCGCCAGACCACGTAGTCTTTATTCTGGCCACCACTAATCGGGAAAAAATTATTCCAACAATTCTCTCAAGGGTGGTGGAGGTTCAATTTAGTCTGGCTTCTATTGAAGAGCTGGTTGGCTCCTTGGGGCGGATAGTTAATGGTGAGAAACTCAAAGTGGCCGATGAAGTTTTGTTGCTGATAGCCGGTGCGGCTCACGGCTCGTTTCGCGATGCGACCAAGTTGTTGGAGCAATTGGTGGTCAGTAACGCTTTGGAGCCCGATGCTGCCAGGGAAATTTTGCTGGGTAAAAACTTTGAAACTTACGCCACGTCTTTGTTGGCGGCGATAAATGAAAAAAATGCGACTCTGGCGGTTGAACACATCGAGCAATCTATGGAAGCAGGGGTGGAGTTGAAGGATTTGATGACTGACATTGTTGGCAAATTAATGGCCAGGGTCAGGGGGGGCGAGAGAGAAGTTTTGGGTTTGGTGGATTTGTTGATGACGGCGAGTGTGAAGGCGAAAGACGCCTTGCTGGAACAAGTCCCCTACGAAATTGCCATTATCAAGTGGTGTATAGAAGATGCCACGCCCAAAACAAGTATTGTGGCGGGTCCCCCTATGGCGGAAAACGATCGGTGGAATGGTTTAAGGGATAAAATAAAAAAAACACAAATTAAAAGTGGAGTTGGACTGGCCAAGAATATTCTGCTAGAATAAGGGGAATTAAACTATGTTTAACAAGTTTCAACAGTTAGGACAATTAAACAAACTGCGTCAGCAAGCCAAGACCTTGCAGGACGAGTTGTCCCAAATCAAAGAGTATTATCAGGATTCTAAATATAAATTTGTCATTACCGGTGATCAACGTTTGGAATATGCTGAAATTGACGGTGTACCCCAACCGGATTTGGTGAAAGCCATTAACGAGACGCTTGCGAACGTTCAAAAAAAAGCCGCCAAAAAAATGTTGGAAATGGGGGGTGGCTTAAGTGGGCTTCTTGGCGGGATGGGGAGCCAATAAATACAAATCTTCAAATAAACCAATATCCCAATTACCAATTATTGTTGTAATATTAAAGGGTGATGAAAAAAAGCTCTCGTTTTTTCTATACCCTCTTTTTATTTTTGGCTTTGGTGGTTGGTGCCATCGTGATTGTTAACCCCATCAAGCTTTACAAACGGGCTTCCGGAGTACCGGCCAACTTGGTTGTTTTTACCGGGGCGTCGTACGTGGATAAAGTCAATGTTTGGCGCAATTTGGCCCAAGGTGGGGAAGAAACCAATGTCCGGATGTTGGCGGCGGTTTTACCCCAAGTCAAAACTCTGGGGGCTTCGTATATCCGGATTGACCACGTTTTTGACGGCTACAATGTTGTTTCTCGTGACGGAGGCGGGACTTTGCAGTTTAACTGGACTTCTTTGGATGCGACGATCAACGATATTTTGGCGGCTGGGGCCAAGCCATATATTGCTCTCTCTTACATGCCACCAGCCATCTCTAAAGGAGACATCATTGAAGTTCCCAATAACTGGGCTGATTGGGAACTGGTGGTCCAGCGAACGATTGAACATGTTAGTGGTACGCTAAGTATTTCCGGTGTTTACTATGAAGTTTGGAACGAGCCGGATTTGTTTGGCAAGTTTAAAGTGTATGGGGACAAGAATTATTTGGAATTGTATTCCCATTCGGCCATTGGTGCGACTAGAGCCGGTGGAACGAAGGCCTTTAAGTTTGGCGGACCGGCGACAACCGCTTTGTACGAAAACTGGGTGAGGGCTTTGTTAAAAATGGCCTCCAACAGCAAGATGCGCCTGGATTTTATTTCCTGGCACCGTTACTCCAAAGACTTGGATGTCTATGAGGAGGATTACAAAAAGGTTACAGCCTGGCTGGCCGATTATCCGGGGTATGAGGATATTGAACTGCATATTACTGAGGCGGGGCCCAACTCCGAAAACGATAAGGTTTACGATAATTATTTTGGAGCGATTCATCTGTTGGCCACTTCGGCGTTGTTGGAGGGAGACATTGACCGCCTGTTTCATTTTGAAATCAAAGACGGACCGGGAAATGACAAGTATTGGGGTCGGTGGGGGATGTTGACTCATGAAAAATGGGGTGCTCCGGAAGCCAAACCCCGTTACAACGCTTTTTTCTTTTTAAACAAAATCAGGGGAGAAAAGTTAAACGTGGCCGGAGAGGGTTCGTGGGTTAAGGCCATGGCCAAGGTGGAAGCGGGGGTAATTAGAATGATGGTGGTTAACTATGATGTTTATGGCACCCATAGTGAGAATGTGCCGATTAAATTTGATGAACTAACCGGAGCTAAATATTTATACAAGCGAACCGATTATGGTGGAATACAAACCCAATTGGAAATTGTCCCAACGGCCGGTTCTTTTTCCACCACCGAATTTTTAAAACCCAACTCGGCTATCATCCTTGAGCTGATTCCCAGTTGAAGCGCCTCGAAGCTTGACAATTATAAAAAGGGTGAGATTATATGTTGAAGATGGAAGTTTATTGTTGGGCCACTGGTGGGAAAATAGTTAACCTTCCCGATGAAGCAAGAAATGGTAGGAAATTTTCACCCTGTGAAGGTTGCAGAAGTAGT
>DAIPJT010000013.1:0-1612 GCA_036770125.1 Patescibacteria group bacterium | reverse complement strand
AGCTATTAAAATCGGTATCGATTTTGGAACACAAGACAAACAATTTTGTTTCTCCGGAGGATGTGCACCGGATGGTTACTTCAAAGAAGTGGAATCGGATTGGAGAAGCGGCCCACAGTATTCCCCATGTTTTATCCTGTTCTTGTCGTTGCCGCTCTTATTCTAGGTAAACCCACACCAGGTGTGGGTTAGCTAGACACATCTGGAGTTAATTAAAAAGCAGGATTTAAAGACAGTTTGTGGAATATTTTTTCTAGTTTTTCTTCGTGGTCATGGACCTGCGATTGAAGGCCTGAAAGAATGGTAATTTCTTCGCGGACGGCTTTCAGCTCTTTCATTGTTTCATCCTCGCGACGATAATATTCTTCTTTGGTGGGCAAATGCTTGATGTCGTTTTTGGTAACCAGTGTTGTTTCGGCCAGGTCTTTAATCTTTTCATCAATCAGGTTGCCAATAGCATTTACCAGAATCTGGTCGTCGTCTGATAATTTGGTCATATATCCATTGTAGTCATGGGAATGTTCATTTACAATGGGTTTTGTGTTTCCAAAAGTAATTACTGATTTAATTGATTCTCTCCGGCGGCTGCCGGGGATTGGGCCTAAATCAGCTGAAAAACTGGCTTTTTATTTACTGCGTTTACCTCAGTCGTTTCTGACTGATTTTTCAAGTTCCATTCTGGAACTCAAAAATAAAGTCAGCTACTGTGAGATTTGCAAAAATGTGACGGATCAAAAAGTTTGTCGGATTTGTGAAAGTGCCGATCGCGACCAAGATATGGTGATGGTGGTGGAGGAACCGATGGACGTGGTGGCTTTTGAAAGAGGAAAAAAATACCAAGGTGTCTATCATGTCTTGCACGGCCGAATATCACCCTTGGAAAATATTGGTCCGGATGAGTTGTTTATTAATGAATTATTAAGTAGAGTAAAAAACACTAAAGAGATAATTATTGCTACTAATCCGACCATGGAAGGTGAAGCGACAGCTTTGTATTTGAATAAGAAAATTAAAGACCTGCCTGCCGGCAGGCAGGTCAAAATTTCTCGTTTAGGAATGGGAATACCAACGGGGGCTGATTTGGATTATGCTGATGATATGACTTTAACTCAAGCTTTGGAAGGAAGACGTGAGATATGAAGAAACAAATTGCCCAGACGGCTGCTAAGCAGTTAGCTCAAGAACCACTGGAGATTTTGAAGGCAGCCCAGGAAATGTTGTCACCCCAGTCTCAATCGCCAATCTCCACAGCTTCAGGGTCTCACCCTGAGGCTGTGGATCAACCGGATATTTCGCAGAAATCATCTACCGATTTGCGACGGATTGAGGCCTTAAATCGGGAAATAGAAGATATTCAAAAAGAAAAGTTATACCAAGAAATTCTAAATAAAATCGAAAGTGGGGAGGATATCTTTGTTGAGGGAGTGGCCGGTTTATCCGAAAACCAAAAACAAATGCTGGTACAAAGACAACAATTAGTGACCCAACAAAAAGCCATGGCGGTTGCGCCAAAAGTGGAGTTGGCTCAAACCAGCAAACGGGGGCGGCGCTTTGGCGCCAATAAAAAAGACGTGGCCAAGCGGGAGGAAACACGGGTGGAAAAGCCCACCCC
>DAIPJT010000012.1:11199-11512 GCA_036770125.1 Patescibacteria group bacterium | reverse complement strand
ATTATGCTTTTACGATTTTCCATTGGAGATAGTTACTGCATGTCCAATCTTGCTGTGGGACTTGGATTCGAACCAAGATAAATAGATCCAGAATCTATTGTCCTGCCGTTAGACGATCCCACATTGTCCTGCCGTGGCGCTTCGCTTTTCCCGATTAAATCGGGACAGACGATCCCACAATGGGCTTATTATACCAGACTGGGGTGGAAAAATTCCTCTTGACAAGGAATTGGCACTCGTACTATATTAGTGCTAATAGCACATGAGTGCCAGGCGACCCGCCTAATCTAACCGTTCGCCTTTAGGTACTGTT
>DAIPJT010000012.1:0-11189 GCA_036770125.1 Patescibacteria group bacterium | reverse complement strand
GATCCCACAATACGCCTATTATACCAGAGGGGACTTTTTGAAGCTAATGGGGAGGGAATCACTTCCTGGTTGGAGGATTGGAACGGCACCGGCAAATAAGGTTGAAGTTGTAACGTCCTTCACTCTCGGACTTTTGTGGTTTGCCATCCATAAAACCATTGGTTTTGAATGCTTTCATAACCTGCTCATTGGCAGACTCTAAGCCAACTGGACCCCTTATGTTTCTAGTACCTTCCAGTATTGCTCTCATGCCTGCGAAATTAACAAAATCGACATTTTGAGATTCAAGTTGAAGACCAAAGCGAACTCCCTCTTTAAGAATGCTTGTTATAGTGTGGGTTGCGTTTCGAATGCGTAGAAAAACCTTTTCAGCCTGATTTGAATCAAGACGAGTAGGTTCGTTACAAAGAGATAGGTAAGCAACAATAAGGGCATTGCCGTCCCTGTCCTGACCAAGGTCCAGTTTAATTTCATTCATTGGGGGTAATTCTATATCCAAGTTTTTAGAAAAGCAAGTATTCTCCCGCTTTAGAAAGTAGAAGTCAAAAGAGTGATGTTTGGGCAACTGGGACCGCCAAGGGATAGGAGAAGTCAACACTAACCTCCCGCGGCGTGTTCCAGTGATCGGTGAACTTAAGCTTCTTTTCCTTCATGCCATAATCATAAAGCTTGACGGTTAAGGCCACATCCATTTCACAGTATTTCTGAAGTAGAGCCAGACTTTTGGAATCACCCTTTTCCCAGTACATGACGGCGTTGGCTCCCGTATCGTTTTTCTCCTCACCTAGGGTATCCTTGGCCAAGGCATTTAAAGACACCCGCCGACCAATGACTTTTTTAATTTCGTCCATAATGTCAAAGTGGGGAAGCTTGGCAAAATAGGCTGGGGCGTAAGGTTTTAAGGCTGGGACATCAAACTTAATACTGTTAAAGCCAACTATCCGATTGGCATTGGCAAAGACTTCCCACATGGCCGGAAAATCAGCCTCAAAAAAAGATTTCATCACGCCGGTTATTTCTTGGCCATGCTCATCAACTTCTCGGATATAGACAGAAACGATAGACACACCCAAAGTTGACGGGTCACGGGGACTGTCACTTTCAAAATCAAAAAAACTTTTAGTTTCAACGTCAAAGAAAACTTCTTTTTTGGTAAGCATAGTGTAAGTGCTAATTTTGCCCCATTGCTTCAAATTTCTCAAGTCCTCCCCCTGGATTCCCGCCTTCGCGGGAATGACAATATGGTGTATATTGCTATGAGTATGTTGACCGATGAGGCTAAAAAACTGGTAGCCGGATTTTCCCGTTCGTTTACCGAGGATACCTCGGGTGAAAAGTATAAAGTTTCTCAGTCGTTGGGCCGAATTGCTTTTTATTATGAGCGCATCCGAAACGCGGTGGAGTATCGGGAAGAACACGCCGAACTGCGAGCCGCCATTGAGCGGATTATCAGGCGTCTGTTGTGGGAAAACCCCACCCGGGTGGGCAATACCGGTTTGTTGGCCGAATCTTTGGTTCGGGAATTGGTGTGGGCGAGGTATTTGAAAAACAACTCGGTTTTAAAAACCGACATCAAAATTATTGCCGGGGTTTTAAGCCGGTACTTTTATTTTTTGTCACTTTGTGAGGATGAAACCAAGATTGGCCGGCTGACCTTGCGCGAATGGGCACTAAGTGTTTTGTCGGGGGAAATTGAAGAGATTTTATTGCCGATGGTGGCTTTGGATGATATTTTGGCCGAAGAGGTGAGTGTTTGGTTTGACAAGAGATTTACCTGGACCGATAAACAAATTCCCGCGGCTTTCCAAAAAGCCCATGTTTGGGCGGCTATCTACCGGAGCTTATTTAAGTGTGATCTCTCCTGTGTTCGGTACCACTTGTTAAAAAAGTTTTACCCAATATGGTTTAGGCAGTCACGGGACGGAATTTTAAAATCCAAAAAAGAGATCCTTTTGATTGTTAACCGAATTGAAACGATCATTAATTCACCCGAACAGGCCAAACTCTTGCGACTGGTCAGAAAACAAACACCACCCTTTTTAATTTTGGCCGAGATCATCAAGTCCTCCCCCAATGTGGCCACTTTGGAAGACAGAGAGGGTTTGGTCAAAAAAATTAAAGTAACGGCGGAGAAGCGTTACCGGGAAATTGGGCAAAAAATTGGCCGGGGAATTTTACGGAGCTTTATTTATATTCTGGCGACGAAGATGCTTTTTGCCTTGTTGCTGGAAGTGCCGTACGAAATGATGGTTTATAAATCCATCAATTTTGTTTCAGTCTTAATTAATATCTGTCTGCCACCCCTGTTGATGATTTTACTGGGGGTAATGATTAGAAAGCCCGGGGCTGAAAACACCAAGAAAATTGAAGAGAAAATTTTTGACTTTATATACGACGGGCAAACCAGTGCCGTGCCTTTTTCCGTTTACCATCAGAAGAAAAAGGGTTTCTTGTACGATTTCTTTGCTTTGTTGTATCTGGTTTTGTTTTTGGCTCTCTTTGGTGGGGTTTTCTGGGGTTTGAGGTCGTTGCATTTTTCTTTGGTTTCTACCGGTATCTTTTATATCTTTCTGTCTTTGGTTTTATTGTTTGGTTTCCGAGTCAAAAGTTCGGCTTCTGAGTTAAACGTGATGGGAACGGACGAGGGGTTTGTGGAAGGGGCCCTGTCTATTGTTTTTTTACCCTTTTTAAATCTTGGTAATTTTCTCTCGTCTCAGTTTGCCCGTTTTAATGTTTTGATTATGGTTTTGGATTTTTTGATTGAAGCTCCCCTAAAAAACATTCTTGGGGTGATTAACGAATGGAATGTCTTTATCAAAGAGAAAAAGGATGAGATCATCGAAACCCCAGCTGGCTGAGCCTCAAAGGTCTCTCCTTGGAGGCATGACGAACTATAGGCTTTTAATTTAAAAATGATTGTTGACGTTGTTACCATCAAAGAATAGGATGAGGGTGCAAAATGGGGAAGACAAAAAAGAAAAATAATTTTTCCGATTTGGCCAGTTTTCTCTTTGAGGTGGGAACTTTGAGAAAAGTGGCCAGGTCTCACCGGCAGACACTTTTGACTGATGATTTGTCGGACAACATTGCTAGCCACTCCTTTAGGGTTACTATGGCAGGCTGGTTTTTGGCCAAAGCAGAGAAAGCGGACCCTTACAAAGTTTTACTGATGTGTTTGGTTCATGATCTGACCGAATCGCGATCCGGCGATCAGCATTGGGTCAACAAAAAATACGTTAAAGTTTTTGAAGAAGAAATCGTTAAAGATCAATATCAACGTTTACCCAACAAGTCTGAACTATTAGAAATTACCAACGAGTACAATGAGAGAAAAACGTTGGAAGCCAAGTTGGCCAAAGATGCTGATCTGTTGGACCAAATTTTACTTTTAAAAGAATACGCTTGGGTGGGAAATAATGAAGCCAGTGATTGGTTAAAAGATAACGAACAATATAAAAGAATATTTAGTAGGACGGGTAAAAAGCTAGCTAAAGAAATTATGTCTCAAAAGCCCCACAGTTGGTGGACCAATCTTTGGACGGCTGATCGGAGATAAAAGATGTACCACATAGCCATAATGAAAAAGTCGTGGGAGCTACTACCCAAAATTTTGAATGGGACAAAAACGGTTGAATCGCGGTGGTATAAAACCAAACGAGCTCCGTGGGGAAAAATTGTTGAAGGGGACGTGGTTTATTTTCAAAACAGCGGGGAACCGGTAACTGTTAAAACTCTTGTTTCCGGGGTTGATCAGTACAAAATAAAGAATAATACACATGCGATGGAGATTGCCCAGAAATATGCCCTAGCTGGTTTAGGAACAAAAGAAATTGGAGGAGAAATAAAAAAGTATATTACCGATAAAAAGTACGCCATTTTTGTGCATCTGGATAAACCTCAAAAAATTAAGCCCTTTGTTTTTGACAAAACCGGTTATGGCACCCAAACCGCTTGGATTACTTTTTCACAAACAAAATGACGTTGGGGAGGTCGCGGCCGGGGCCGACTTTGTAACCCCCGCTCCAAAGCGCTGTTGACCCGCCGTCATCCAAATTCAGGGCGTTTTCCATACCCATGGCTTGTAAAACTCTGGCAGCTTCGGCCACGGTGGCCGAATGCACCACACCAATGTAAACGGTATTACCTTTATTGGCGACAAAACTACGGTTACCACGGCTTCCTTTTTTTGGGTCATCATCACCGCCAAAAGCGACATTGTTGCCACTAACCAACATAGGATAGTTACTGAGCATGCCGTCAATGCCGGTGTCTCGGCCCCACCCACTTACCGCTCCTAAAAATCGGATATAACCACTGCCAAAAACCACTCCGGGGTTGTTGCTGTAGACATTATTGTCGGAATTAAAATAAGTTTTTTTGCTATTCATTACCAACAAATCAAAAGAATTGGTTTTGCCCACGCAGCTGGGGTAGGAGGCCGGACAAAAATAACTGCCATTAACTCCGGCAAAAGCACCCGAGCGAGCTACATAGGTTGCCAGTGGCAAAACCGGACAATCGTTGGTACAAGTACTGTCGGAAGCCGTATCCACAATCACTCGGGTTGAACCCAAGTCAGCCGAAACGACGGAGACAACAAAATCTCCGGCACTTGTGGTTACCTTTTGCCGGCTATAACCGGCTCCCGGTGGGGTGTTATTAACCGGTAAATTTTCCAGCTGTTTGACGGTTTGATTGGTGATGGCGGTTGATTTGGCCAATAAATCGGTTACTTTTTTACCCAAGTTGGTAAAGGTTTTTTGGGCCTCTTCATACTGCCATTTGGAAAGTTGAGCCAGGGAAGTGGCGTAGAGCTTGTCTACCTCCTTTTAAATCTTTGTTGATTTTTACTTGATTGGCACTTTCCAGGTTGATAATTTGTTGGCGTAAACCGGCAATTTGATCATCCTTTTTGGCAATCAGATAATACGCGCCATAGGTCAGGCTCGAGATTGCGACAAAAGCTGAAACAATTATAATGACGACCGTGATTTTCTTTTTGTTGAAGTTGGACCTCATCAGGTAAATCATACTCGGTTTGTGATAGAATAGCGCCTGTGAAAAAGAAACTGTTGATTTTGAGTGCCATACTTTTGATAGTGATAATTGGTTATTCCCGCTATCAGAAAAGTGCTTTGACGGTGGAAACAACCAAGGTGACCCAGGGGGATTTAATTGAGTCGATTTCCGCTTCGGGTGAGGTTTCGGCCCGTGAGTTGGCCAACATGTCCTTCCCCACTTCCGGCAAGGTGGTTTACTTGGGAGTGGCTGATGGAGATGTGGTCAAAAAATATCAGGCCCTGACTTCTTTGGACAAAACGGTTTTGGATACGGCCTACCAGCAGGCTTTGAATATGACTCGCAGGTACGGGGCAACAGTTGACAATGTTCACGATCAGCTGAAAAACAAGGACACGACCGAAACTTATGCCGAACGTGATACCAGAACAATGGCTGAAGCCACTAACGACTACTACTACAATGCTTTTCGGGCGGCAGAGTACAACTTGAAAAACGCCAATTTAACAGCTCCCTTTGGCGGAGTGGTGGCCAACGTTTTAAGCGGAATGTCGGTTGGGGCCAATGTTGCCGGCGGGGTCACGGTCATGACTGTGGTTAACCCTCAAAGTGTTTATTTTATGGCTGAAGTGACCGAGGCCGAAATCTATCAGGTTCACGAAGGTATGAAAGTTAAGTTAATTTTAGACGCCTACAGTAACGAGGAATTTCAAGGTGTAGTGAAAACAGTTTCTTTTGGCAACTATACTTCCGGTACCGGTGGTAATGTTTATAAAGTTCAAATTTCTCTGCCGGACAATATTGGTTTGAAATTTCGTTTGGGGATGAAGGGCAACGCTCAGATTATTCTCAAAGAACATCATAATCTACTCAAGGTCGACACAGACGCTTTGGTGGAAAACGCCGAAACCTATGTTTGGCTTCTACGCGGGGATCGGGTGGAAAAAAGAGTTGTTAAAACGGGTGTTAGCTCCGGGGACGAGAGGGAAATAACCGACGGCTTGCAAGTCGACAACCCGGTTGTGATTACCCCGGCGGTTAAACTGAAAGATGGAGCACGAGTTAAAGTAAATTAAAGATGTCTTCTTCTATCGTCAAGTTGCAAAGTGTCAAAAAGAAATATCTTTTGGGTGAAGAACTGGTGGAAGCTTTGGCCGGGGTGAGTTTGGAGATTAAAAAAGGCGAATTTGCGGCTATTATCGGGCCTTCCGGTTCCGGCAAGTCTACCTTAATGCACATCATTGGGCTTTTGGATACACCCACCGAGGGCAAAGTTTTTTTGGACGACCGGGATATTTCAACTCTAAACGAAAACGAACGGGCAGGACTGCGAAACAAACACATTGGTTTTGTCTTCCAGTCGTTTAACTTATTACCTAAAACCACAGCCGTTGATAATGTTGAGTTGCCCTTAATTTATTCCGGTATTGGTCAAAGGGAACGGATTAGACTGGCCAAAGAAGCCTTAATTTCGGTTGGTCTAAAAGATCGTTTGGGTCACTTTCCCAGCCAGCTGTCCGGCGGGCAACAGCAACGGGTAGCCATTGCTCGGGCATTGGTTAATAAGCCGGATATTATTATGGCTGACGAGCCAACCGGCAACCTGGATAGCAAAAGTGGTCGGGAAATCATGGATCTTTTGAAAAGCTTAAGTCGTGAAGGTAAAACGGTCATTTTGGTGACTCATGACATGGATGTAGCCAAAAACGCCAGACGGATTATCAAAATTATTGACGGCAAAATTGTTTCGGATGGGGTGTCATCCCGTGCTTGACACGGGATCCAGGTTTTTGTTTATATGGATTCCCGATGGTATCGGGTAGATTCCCGATCAGGTCGGGAATGACAAGGAGGTGTTTATGATTGACCAAGAAATTTTCAGATTAGCCTTAAAAAGTATTTTCCGAAACAAGACCCGGACGATTCTCACGATGCTGGGGATTATCATCGGTGTGTCGGCGGTGATTTTGTTGGTTTCCATCGGTCAGGGTTTGCAGAAATACATTACCGGTCAGTTTGAGAATTTGGGCAGTAACCTCGTTTCGGTTTTGCCCGGGAAAGTGTCTTTAGATGAGGGTTTTTCCGGGGGTGCCCCGAACTTTGGCGGTAGTAAGCTGACCTTGAAAATGACTGAGGATCTGGCTCGTTTGGGGGGTAGTATTGAAACAGCCATCGCGGCCGTAGAGGTTCCGGCCTCGGTAACGTACGGGAAAAATTCCAAATACACGTCTATTGACGGGGTAACGGCCAACTTTGGCAAAGTTCGTAATTTGACGGTTAATATGGGTCGGGAGGTAACGGGGGTTGACGTGGCTTTGTCTCGTAACGTGGCCGTTATTGGCAAGAGTATTGCCGAGAAGCTTTTTGGGGCTACCAGTCCGGTGGGCAAAACGGTCAATATCGGTACCCGTAAGTTTGAAGTGGTGGGGGTTTTGGATCCGGTTGGTTCGGGTGGCTTTGGTATTGACATCAACAATTTTGTGGCCATTCCCATCACTTCGGCTCAAAAAATGTTTGGCTTAAATTCCGTTCAGGTGATCAGTGTTAAAGCCAAATCCAAAGAAGAAATTCCTCAGGCGATTGCCCAAACCAAAAAGTATTTGGCCAAGTTCCTCAAAGACGACGAATTTTCGGTTATTGATCAATCCAATTTAGTTAGTACCATCAACCAGATCTTGGGGGTTTTGACGGTGGCTTTGGGGGGGATTGCGGCCATTTCTCTGGTGGTAGGGGGAGTGGGAATTATGAATATCATGTTGGTCTCGGTGACCGAGCGGACCAAAGAAATTGGTTTACGGAAGGCCGTGGGGGCCAAGCCGTCTGACATCCGCAACCAATTTGTTATTGAAGCCGTAGTTCTGTCTACCAGTGGTGGAGTGATAGGGATTATTCTGGGTTGGCTGGGGTCGTGGGCTTTGAGCCGCTTTATCAACACTTCGGTTTCCCTGTGGTCGGTGGTGTTGGCTTTTGGGGTATCAGTGTTGGTTGGAATTATCTTTGGCGTGGCCCCAGCCGTTCGCGCCTCGCGCCTGGACCCGATTACTGCTCTCCGGTATGAATAATCGTCAAAAAGTAATATACTTTTTGGTATGACCCTCAAAAGAAAAATCCGAGTTGGACTGGTTTTGCTTTTATTATTTGGGTCGTTGGGCCTTTACCTGTCTTTTAAAAGAAACTCATCCTTTATTGCTTCAAAGGTCTTGGATTACTCAGGTCAGGTGGACAAAAACGAAAAATTGGGCATGTACCATGGGGAGAGTTTTTCAGTCCCCTTGAGTGTTTTTGATGTAGCCCCCAAACGAGTTTTGGGTTTGGCTAACGATACCAACAAGTGGATTGAGGTGGATTTGTCGGACCAGAAAGTTTATGCCTGGGATGGGAATAATCTTTTTTTGTCATCTTTGGTGTCGACGGGTTTGCCTTGGTGGCCAACCCCGACCGGTCAGTTTGACATCTGGATCAAGTTGCGGGCAACCCGAATGGAGGGAGGGGAGGGGAAGTATTATTACAACCTCCCCAACGTCCCCTACACCATGTTTTTTTACAACGATGAAGTTCCTAAATATCGTGGTTTCAGTTTGCATGGGGCCTACTGGCACAACGACTTTGGCAAAGTTCACAGCCACGGGTGTGTTAATTTACCAATTCCGGTGGCCGAACAACTTTATTATTGGGCCAACCCGATTTTATCCGAAGGCAAGAACCTGGTTTACGCCTCACCTGAAAACACAGGCACACGAGTGGTGATTCACGATTAGGTTGACACTTGGCAATTATCCTGCTAGACTGCCAAATCGAGTAGATAGGACGAATCTGAAATGAAAGAGATTCAAAAAGTATTGCGTCAAGTGCCCATTATTCCAATCCGTGGGTCAGTGGTTTTCCCGTACACCGACACCGTTTTATCTTTTGGTCGGCAAAAAACCGTTTCGGCCATTAACGCCGGTTTTGCTCAGGACCGAATCGTGGCCATTTTCGGTCAGGTTGACCCCAAAAACACCGACCCCGACTTTAATGATTTGTATAACGTGGGGACTATTTGTATGGTTACCCAAATGATGTCTTCGGACGGTGAAATTCACGCCATTGTCAAAGGCCAGGCCAGAATCAGGTTGGATAGTTTGCTGGCACACGAACCCCACTTAATCGGTTACGTTTATGAAATTCCGACTGTCAAAGAAGATACCGATGAAGTGATGGCGATGGCTAATCATTTGGTAGAAATGTTTAAAAAGGCCGTTGGCATTGGTAAACAGGTGGAAATAATGACGGCGATGCGCATTATGTCCGGTCAGATGGAGCCGTATGAATTGGTGGATCAAATTGGAAGTCTTTTGGATATCAAGATGAACGAAAAGCAAAAACTTTTGGAAGAAACCTCACTTTTTAAACGTCTACAGATGGTGATTGAACTCTTTGCCAAAGAAATGAATATTTTGGAGATTGAAAAAACGATTTCCAAAAAGACCGAGGAAAAATTTGAGGATCAGATGCGCAAGGCCATGCTTCGGGAAAAGAAAAAAACCATTGAAAAAGAATTGGGGGAGGAAGCCAGTGAGATGGATTCGGATGAAATTGCTGAATACAAGAAGAAAATTAAAGAGGCCGGCATGCCGGAGGCGGTTTTGGCCAAAACCAAAAAAGAGTTGAAAAAATTAATGAGTATGAATCCGAACAATCCGGAAACGGGTTATATCAAAAATTACCTGGACTGGTTGGTGGATATGCCGTGGAGTAAGTTTTCCCCCAATAACATCTCTATAGCCCGTGCCGAGCGGATTTTAAAAAGTGAACATTACGGTATTGAAAAGGCCAAGGAACGGATTTTGGAATATTTAGCGGTAATGCAATTGAAAAAACACCAAAACAAAAAGAAGAAAAAAGACCAAACCCAGCCAACCATTTTGTGTTTTGTCGGACCACCAGGGGTGGGTAAAACTTCGATTGGTAAATCCATCGCCAAAGCACTAGGTCGGCAATTTGTCAGAATATCTTTGGGTGGAATTCGTGACGAGGCCGAAATTCGGGGGCACCGCCGAACTTATGTGGGGGCCTTACCGGGCCGGATTATTCAGGGCGTAAAAAATGCAGGGACCGGCAATCCTGTCTTTATGTTGGATGAAATTGATAAAATTGGGGCGGACTTTAGGGGGGATCCCTCCAGTGCTCTCTTGGAAGCTTTGGATCCGGAACAAAATCGGGATTTTTCCGACCACTATTTGGACGTGCCGTACGATTTATCCCAAGTAATTTTTATTGCCACGGGCAACTTGTTGGACAGTATCCCTGACGCCTTGCGTGATCGGATGGAAATTATCAGGTTCCCAGGTTACACCCAAAACGAAAAACTGCACATTGCTAAAAAATTCTTGTGGAATAAACAACTGATTGTTAATGGTTTGGAAAAGAAGGTCAAAATTACCGATCACGGCTTGGACGAGATAATTAATTTTTACACTCGTGAGGCGGGAGTGCGGGGACTGGAGCGAAATATTGCTTCTGTCTTGCGTAAGGTGGCTAAATTGGTGGCCGAAAAGAAAAACTATCCCAAGGTGGTGACTCAAAAAGAGGTCAAAAAGTTTTTGGGTCCACAAAGATTTTCTTCAACGATAGCCGAGAAAAAAAATGAAATTGGAATGGCTACCGGGTTGGCAGTGACCTCGGCCGGCGGGGAGATTTTATTTGTCGAAGTGGTGACGATGCCGGGAAAGGGTGGTTTGATTTTGACGGGTCAGTTGGGAGACGTGATGAAAGAAAGTGCCCGGGCAGCTTTTTCCTGGACCAAAGCCAATTGGAAAAGTTTGGGTTTGTCGGAAAAATTCGGTGACAAGATTGACGTTCATATCCACGTGCCGGAAGGGGCGGTACCCAAAGACGGGCCGTCGGCCGGAGTGGCCATGGCGACAGCACTGGTGTCGGCTTTAACCAAAAGACCGGTTAAGCGTGAGGTGGGGATGACCGGGGAAATCACTTTGCGGGGGCGAGTATTGGAAATTGGGGGAGTAAAAGAAAAAGTTATTGCCGGGTATCGGGCCGGCTTAAAAACCATTATTTTGCCCAAAGAAAACAAAAAAGACATGGAAGACGTGCCGGCCGAAATCAAGAAAAATATCCACTTTGTCTTTGCCGACAATTTTGCCTCTGCACAAAAGCACATTTTCGCGTAAGAT
>DAIPJT010000083.1:0-2118 GCA_036770125.1 Patescibacteria group bacterium | reverse complement strand
GCTTCAGGTCTTTTTTTGGTAGTTAAGGCGGACATTCTTAATGAGGGATCGGAAGCGGTTGACTTTATCAAGGGAAAAGACCCGGAATTGCAAGACAGCCAGGAAAGAGTCTTTACTCTTTATGGGGCTAGTATTCCTCAAGGAAAATTACAGCCTGGTGTGGCTAAGGAAGTGTCATATGTTTTTGAAGTTCCGAAAGACGCAACTGACTTGAAATTTATTTTTAGAGACAAAACCGACGTTGCCAAGTCGGTAGATTTGGGAAGATAGTGATTTTTAAAAAACAAAACTCTCCCCGGGAAAAAGCAGTTTGACGTCAATTCTTTTTAACTTATTTTTGTATTGCGTATAAAGATTGGTGACATGACCAAAAGTGCTTTGTTCAAGTTCCTCTCGGCTGTGCATGAATTTGTATAAGTGGAGGGGTACCACGACATCTGGCTTGAGATCTCTGATGTTTAAAGGGTGGGTGGCTTTGGCGTTGCACAAAAAGATATTGATGTTGGCCTTGGCCAGGTTGTCCTTTTCAAATTTGTTTTTAAAGTCCCGGCCGTCGCCGGTATGAAGAATCTTTATGCCATTAATCTCAACTAAATACCAAGCACTAGCCTCCATAAAGTTGCCGTCTCCCCGGTGATCGGTTTGGAAGGCAGTGATTTTCACTCCGTCAATTGTGATGGGTTCGCTGTATTTTGGTTGGTAGAGTTTGGGGTAATTTTCTTTTTGAAACAAAAAGCCCAAGTTCTGAGGTAAGACAACCAATTTTTGGTTTTGAAGAGCTTTCTTTAAAAGGGCTTGGTCATAGTGATCGGCATCACCGTGAGTCACTAAAAAGAGATCTACCGTGTCGATTAATTCTTTTTGAACGCCGGACAGTGACATGTCGGCGGTGTCAATGGCAATAATTTTGTTTTTGGTTTTGATGACCACCCCCATGTTCATCAAACTCCAAATTCGAAATTCTCCGGGGCCAATTTTGGAGGTTTTAATTTCGTTAATGGCTTGTTTAAATCTTAAATCAAGTAACTTTCTTTGGTTTCCCAAAAACAAATTGAGGATGGTGGGTGTTTTGCCTGGGTTTTTGGGTAGCCCCGACGCTAAATATTCATGGAGTTCTTGTGATAAATTCATTCGTTGTTCGTTAAGCACAGTGGGATTGGAATTGTTTATTTTTTCGTGAAGAAGGTGGGCCGACTTGGGGGTATATTGGTAATAAAGAAAACAAAAAAGAATTAAAACTAATACAGGGAGAAATTCTTTGAATAATCTCTTCACTGAAATTAATTTAGCACATCTCAATCAAAAATACTCCAGAGGGTCAGGGAGCCGTAGGTTTTGTAGGGTGTCCACTTGTCTACAATTTGGCTGATCTCTTTTTGGCTGGGATCAACCTTAAGGTCATATAATCTGATAAGAGCTTTTTTTAAAGCCAGGTCCCCGGGAGAAAAGACGTTTTCCCGGCCTAAAGTAAAAATCAAAAACATCTCGGCTGTCCAAGGGCCAATGCCTTTGACCTTAATTAACTCCAAGGCTACCGCCTCGTCGTCAAGATTGTTCAAGTTATCAATAACGACCTCGCGATTTCTAACTTTTTGGGCCAAGTCTTTGACATATTTAACTTTGGCCCAGGACAGGCCGGTGTCACGCAGTTTTTGATCGGGGACTTTAATTATTTTTTCGGGGGTAATTTTTTGGTTCGGGAATAAGTTTACAAAACGGGTGAAGATGGCGTTGGCGGCTTTGGAGGCCAACTGTTGGCCGACAATCTCCCGGCAGAGTTTGGTGAAATAATTGGCTGGCGCCTCAATCTCCGGCAGACGTAGATCCGTCTTGATCATTACCCGATAGATAACCCTATCCACTTTTCTAAAGTGGGCCATGATTTTTTCAGTTATTCTCTTTCCTTTTGACATTTATTGTCCACACCAGGTGTGTGCTGCTCTTTCTTCTTGAAGAATAAGTTGTGATTCGGTTAAAATCTGGTCTGGAACGGCTGGCTCTCCTAGGATTTTAGCAAGATTTCTTTCTGGTGACATTTGCCATTATTCTACACCTTGGATAACAGCCCGTATTCTCACAACTAGTGCAACACTTTAAAGATACTCTGACATCACTTCC